>CAZHLZ010000013.1:0-25480 GCA_964532475.1 uncultured Chitinophaga sp. | reverse complement strand
ACCATTTCTTAAAACCAATAATTATTAAAAGTTATCGAGGTTTGCAAGCTGTCTATTATTCAAATGAAATAGAATCGAATTTAATAGGTAAACCAAATCAAGATGATTTTTTCATCACTAATGCGAAAACATATCTCGAAACAAAAGATTTTTTCAAAGAAAAATTTAATGAGAATGATGCTAGTTTTGAATTTATAGATTACTATTCCGAAAGCAGTAAAACAATTACTTTTGCTTCAATTTCAGAAAAAAAGAGGATTAAATTTAATTTTTCGTCAACTGGTGTCATCGAAATGGATGCAAGTATTGATTATCAATCAATATTTAACGAATTCAAAACATTATTTTTAGAAAGTAAAAAGTATCCAGTTTTTCTAAAAAAATCATTAATTAAAAGATTAATAATTTATAATAAAGATTATTATGAATTTTTCTTTAAGGAACTAAAACAAATTATTTTTGAGGCTAAATTAGACTTTAATGTTTATTTACATGAACTATCCATAGATAAAATAAAGGCAGATTACAAAGAGTATAAGCAAAAATATTTTACTTCACAAAATGAAATTTTAACGAAAATAACGACTCAAGTAATTGCATTACCATTATCTATATCAGCAACAGTTTTTTCGCTCTTTAAATTGGAGGGAGCAATTATGCCAACATTAATAATATTTTTTGGTTTACTTAGTTACGTAGTTTATGTTAGCTTTATTATAAAATTGCATATAAATGATATAAAAAGTCTTTTTACTCAATCTAAATATGATTATAAACACTTGGCTGAGCAGTCTTTTTTTATCGAAAACCAAGATGAACTAACCTATTTTATCGAAATTAAAGAATCTATTTTTACGAGGCTGAAACATTTATATGTAGGAATTAAAATTTTTACAATAATTATGTGGATGGCTTCAGGATCTTTAATTCTGTATGGTATAAGCTTGATTTATAAATTTACGGGTTGGGCTCAATTATTGATCGGTGTATTATTCCTTTCCGCATTACTCGGAATAACTTATTCAACCATGTTATTTAAAGAGGATATTTTTCAAAAAGATAAAAATGACAAATAAAGAATTTAAAGATTATATTTCTAAAGCGAATGAACCCGAATGGTTTAATGATTTTGAGATAAAAATAAATTACCCACAGATAAATTTTTCGCAAAATTTTAAGGGAATAACTTCTTTTTATGAATTTATTTTACAACAAATAAAAGGTTGGGAAAAAATAAATGATGAATTGCCCCTTGAATTAATGGAGGCAAAAAATTATTTTACAACATTAAAACAAAATGTTCTCAATTTTGTAAATCAAATCATTAGTCACAATGCAGGGCAAAGAACAAATCACTGGAATAGAAATGTTAATCTTTTTTCAAGTAATAGTCAAAGAGTTTTTTTATACAATTCGCCCGAAATTGAATTTCTAATAAATATTTACAATTTTAAAAAAGAATATTATTTTGGTGCTTACCACTTCATAATTGGTGAAATACATCATATGCAAAGTGACAAAAATAATTTTATTGGTTCAATGATGGCTTATGAATTTTACACGAAAGACATTTCACAACTTGTTGAAAGGAAAAACGCTGAAAAATCATCTTTAGCAAAATTAAGAAGTGATTTTCAAATCTATTTATCTGATTCCTCTTCGCAACTAACTGAACATTTAACTAGTGCAAATCAAGAATACAAAAATTATGTTGAATCTTTAGAGCAATTAAAAACTGAAAAAAATGAAAGTTTTCAAGAATGGTTCGATAATTCAAAAAAAACAAATTTAGAATTTGATGAAAATTCTAATAAAAAAATGAACGCTTTAGAAAGTTTGTATGGAGAAAAACTAATGCTACAAGCACCAGCAAAATATTGGGATGAACGCGCCAAAGGATTGAGAAGCGTTGCAAATAAATGGCTATGTGGTCTTATCATTTCGACTGTAATTGGTGTTGGTTTACTTTTTTCTTTACTGACAATAATTGCCAATGGTACATTTGAAGAATTATTTACCAAAAGTGGTTCAACAATTCGATGGTCAATTGTTTTTGTAACATTCATCACATTCATAGCTTTTTTAATTAGAACATTTACTAAACTTACTTTTAGTACTTTTCACTTGGTAAGAGATGCAGAAGAACGCAAACAATTATCTTATGTTTATTTAGCTTTAAAAGAAAATGGTTCAATAGCTGATACAGAGAGACACATTGTTTTGCAATCTATTTTTAGTAGAGCTGATACTGGTCTTTTGAAAGAGGATTCTTCTCCAACAATGCCAAGTTCAATTTTAGATAAAGTTTCAAATTCAGGGAGATAGAAATGAAAACAATAATCCGAAAAATATCAAATGAAAATCCAAGATTAACCATAAAAGTTAATCCTGAGAATCCGACTGTTAAATTTTCAGTTCCAAGCTCAGGATATAACAGTCCAAAAGATGGTATTTTTAATTCTGCCCTTATAGAAATTACGATTAAAAGAAAAAATAAAATTGATGAAATGAAATATCAATCAATTTCAAATGATCCAAGTTTAAATACAAAAGTTTCAAAGGACTTATTCCCACAAATTTTAAATGATCCAAGTGTTAATGAGATAGTTGTTGAACTAAAAAACTCAACATTTACAAATTTTTATGCAGAATTAACTATTCAAAAAGGGAATGATTTTTTGGATGTAAAAAATCCATTACAAGAATTTAGAGAACATTTTCAGTATGAAGGCAACTCTAAAATTCTTTTCTCAGCTCCTTTTGGAAGTGGAAAAACAACTTTTTTAGATTACTGTTTTTTCGGAGAAAATAAAATAAGTACTGGTTATGAGGTTTTTAAAGTGTTTCCAGTGAATTATTCTGTGGCAAGTAATGAGGATATTTTTAGGTACATCAAAACGGACATTTTATTTCAATTACTTGGAAAAGGAGTAAAATTTGATGAAGAAGAGGAATCCATACTTACTACTTTTCAAGAATACATGTATTTAAATCCCAAAAAAACTATTCTTTCTTTCTTAAAAAACATTTCTAAATTAAATTCAAAAACAGAAATACTTTCAAAAGTTGTTGATTCCTTAAATGAATTCATGAAACCAATTTATGAATACCATGAAAAACAGCAAACTGATGATAAAGAACAATTGGAACCTTACATTAGAGAAATTTACGAAAAAGAGGGTTCTTTATTTGAAGATAATTTTTACACACAGGTAATACGCCAACTCTTAGAGCAGCTTAGAACTAGGCATTACAAGGAGTCAGTTTTGGTCATAGAAGACTTAGACCGTATGGATCCTGAACATATTTTTCGGATTTTAAATGTTATTTCAGCGCATTACGATACTTATCATTATGCTGAGGATCAAGAGCATCATAACAAGTTTGGTTTTGATAAAATTATTTTAGTTTGTGATGTAAATAATATACGTAATATTTTTCATCATAAATACGGAGAAAAGACCGATTTTGCTGGATATATGAATAAATACTTTAGTTCAAGTCCATTTTTTTATAATAGTCTTGAAATGAAATATTTTTATATTGAAAAAGAGTTTACCTATAAAGGTGTTCAAAATCCTAAATATGCTGAAATTGAGGATTGCAATAAATTTATTCTAAATAAATTGGCATTAGTTGAATTAATTTCTTTTCGAGATTTATTAAAATTAGATTATCAGAAGTTAAGAGCATATTATAATTACCATAACAAGTCAGAATTATTTTATTCTACTATAACAGCTCCAATCATTATGTTTTTGTATGAATATTTTGGAAAATTGGATTTGATTAAAAAATTAAAAATTTGCAAGGAAAATCAAGTTAAGAAAGAAGCTAGCCATCAATTGTATCAATATTTGACAACTAATTTTATTGCTGGTATTTCGAATAATTATCAACAAGAAATTTATTACACTTTAAATGGAACCCATTGTATATTTACAATAGAATATGCTGATGGGCATTCTCATTTTTATAATGCCAAACCAAAATCACCTAATATTGGAGCAATCTCGACCCTAGATGATTTTTATGATTTATTTATCAAAAACGTTGAAATATACGAAAAACTTAAAATGAAAAAAGTTTAATGAAACAAAACCCTACCATATACAAGTTAACGAATAAAATAGATTTTGATGATGTTTCAGACAAAATCAAGAACAGTCTAACTAACAATGGGAAAAAATTTAAAGAAAAAAACTTTAAGATAAATGAGTTTACTTCTAAGTTAATCGTTGTTGAAAGTGATATTCAAGAATCCGAATGGAGTACCTTTTTTCCAGAAGAATTTACAAATGAGCTCTCTCTTGATTATCAAATGCCATCTTTAGTTTTATTAGTTAACACAATTAAAGGAATTTACTGTGTCATTGGTGGTTCGTTCTATTCCTATGTAATTCCTTTTTTGGATAAGTCGTACGGATTAAATTCTTATTCAAGGATAATGAATCCAACTAAAGACAAAATAATTACAATAAAAACAAGAGGAGTTACCGGTTTAAGAGCAGGGATGCAAGAGCAATTTAAAGACAATTTCAGAATAATGGATTATATTAAGTTTGGTAAAATTCCAACTGAGCTTAAAATAAAATTATGTGATGAAACTACAAGTTTATATTTTGACAAATTTGTTAATTCAAAATCACCATACATTATTCTTAGTATATCTAATGGCTTTAGTATAAATAAAAAATTAACATTTGAGGAATTAGGGTTACTTTTTGATGTATTAGTTTATTTTGAAAAGAAACTCAAACCAAATGATTTTTTCAGTTCTTATAAAGAAATAACAGATGAAAATAGAATCAGTAGAAATTTAAAACCAGGATTAATCAGTAAATTATTCAAAGAAAGAAATAACATAATCAATGATGAAATTTCAAACTTTGATGTTTGTTATCCTGGCAAAGTTGATGAATTTTATAGTGCAGACTTTTACAAAATTAAAATTAAAACAGAAAAAGGAAAATATATTGAAGTTGGAGAAACAAATGATAAGTCAGAAATTCTAAAAATTATACTCAAACATTTTCAAAAAGAAAATTATGATAGAAATTTAAACCGTTTTGAGAATTATATCCACAAAACAAAAATTTATTCATATAAGAACAAACAAAATATTTCTAAAATTAAAACTGGTTTAATTTATCATTTAGAAACAGAAATAGTTTTCGAAACCTTAGGTACTTATATTCATATTGACGCTAAATGGTATCAATTGAGAGAAAACTTTATAGATGAAATGAATAATAGATGTTTTGAAATTTTAAATTCGAATAATCTTTCCAATAAAATTTTGGATGAAAAGTGGTTAATGCGATCCAATTCTAAGCCAATGAAAGAAGGTGATTATAACAATCAGTTTAATAAGAAAGATTATTTAGTGCTAGATGAGCTTACAAATGACTCTATAGAACTTGCTGATATTTTATATGTAAAAGGAGATACAACATATTTGTGTCATGTTAAATATGGTTTTTCAACTGAGATGAGGGTTTTATCCAATCAAATACTTTCATCTGCGAGGAGGTTAAAAAATGATTTAAAAGATAATGAACAACCATACCTTAAATCAATTTATAAGATGCTTCAAAATAGAAAGAAAAGTGATGGATACAGTGAACAACAATTCCTAGATCTTTTTAATATTAACAAAAAAAAGATTGTTTATATAATGGCATTTACAGGTCAATTGAAAAATAAAAGTGTTTTAAATAATATAGAATCTTACTCATCAAATATCGCAAAGTTATCTTTGATTCAATGCTATACAGAAATGAGAACAGAATACTATGATTTGCAATTTGAAATTATTGATAATAATGAATGTTTTAAATAAAAAAATGTCATATCATAAAAAAAAACTAGGAGAAATTTGTCAATTTATTGGCGGAGGAACTCCAAGTAAAAATAATCCAATTTATTGGAATGGAATTATCCCATGGGCTTCAATAAAAGATATGAAGGGAAATTATTTGTTAAAAACATCTGATTTTATAAGTGAAGAGGGATTAAATAACAGCGCAACAAATCTTGCAAGAAAAGGGGAATTAATTATTGCTACTCGAATTAACCCAGGAAGACCAATAATTACAAAAATTGACACTTCGATAAATCAAGATTTAAAAATCGTAAGACCTAAAATAAATTGTGATATCAAGTATTTATATTACGCATTTTTGAATTATGAAAATGATATTTTAAAACTTTCAAGCGGAACGACAGTTTTAGGGATACGATTGGAAATTCTAAATTCAATCTCAATACCTCTCCCACCTGCAAAAACCCAACAACTCATCGTTTCAAAAATAGAAGAACTTTTTTCTGAATTAGACAAAGGTATTGAAGAACTCAAAAAAGTGCAAGAGCAATTAAAAACCTACCGCCAAAGTGTTTTGAAATGGGCTTTTGAGGGAAGATTGACGAATGAGAATGTGGTAGATGGGGTTTTGCCAATGAGTTGGGTACTAATTGATTTAAAAGAAGTTTGCCTTATTAAAAGAGGAAAATCAAAACATAGGCCAAGAAATGCACCTGAATTATACGGCGGAAATTACCCATTTATTCAAACAGGAGATATAAGAAATGCTAATGGTAGATATATAAAGACTTTTAATCAGACTTATAGTGATTTTGGTTTATTACAAAGTAAATTGTGGACAAAAGGAACCCTATGTATTACTATTGCTGCAAATATTGGTGAAACAGCTATATTGGATTTTGATGCTTGTTTCCCTGATAGTGTTGTAGGCATAGTATCTAATTGTGAAATTTTAAACAATAAATATTTGAATTATTTTTTCATATCATTCAAGCAAAAACTAGGAGAATTAGCACCAGCAACTGCACAAAAAAATATCAATGTTGAAATTTTAGAAAAAATAAAGATTCCACTTGCAAAAATCGAAGAACAACACAAAATCGTTCAAGAAATAGAATGCCGATTAAGTGTTGCCGATAAAATGGAAGAAACAGTAAAAACTAGTTTATTACAAGCAGAATCTTTGAGACAGAGTATTTTGAAGAAGGCTTTTAGTGGGGAGTTGGTTTAAAATTTAAGATTATGGAAATACTTTATATACATATCAAATCAAATAATAAAATTGAAAATCAAGACATTAATTTTGGAGGTAAATTCCATTTTGAATATAACCATGAAACTTGTGAATTAGTAATTTCAGAAAATCATCTTTATATTGAAAATTTTTATTCATTTAATAACAGATTTCCAAAAGGAGCAGAAATTCTTAATGTATCTTCAATTATTGGTGCGAATGGAGTCGGGAAAAGTTCGATACTTGATTTAATTAGAAAGAATTTTTCTAGTGGTTACAACGGAATTAGAGATGAATTGATTTTTGCAATAAGAAACGAAAAGAACATCATTTTACATCATGTTGAATCAATAAAAATAAAAAAACATAATTGCGAAGAATTTGGGGTTAAATTGAATAAATTAAAAGCAGAAGATTTGTTTGAAGATCCAGATGAACCAGTTTCAGCTCCATTAATTACGATACCGCCAAGAATAAGAGATTTTGAACACACTGATTTTGTATACTTTTCTAATATTTTCGATGATAAATCAGAATCAGAAATTAAAGGAACTGCCAATATTTCTACAAACTATTTAGTAAGAAATGATTATGCAAAGAAAACTGAAATGGGAACCATTGACCATAATTATGATAAAAGACAACTTGACCATTATAAATTTGAAGAAATAAGAAGACAAATTGCATTTATTAGTGGTATCGGCTTCCACAAAAATCTAATACCGTTTACTCTTCCTGATGCAATAAATTTATCTCTTTCAAACAATATGCTTTTAAATTCCTTTCAGTTGGATGAAAGAGTAAAGAAAAATTTAATTGAAAATGATTTATTTGAAGATTTTAACATAATTCAACAACGGTTTAAGAATTTTATATTAAATAACGGAGATATTAATCAAAAATTAATAACTGAAATAATTATTAACGCTTTTCTCGGATTCATAATTGATATATTCTCTTTTCGATTTTTTAAGAAAGAATTTAAAAGTTTCTCACAAGAAATACAAATTTTAATTGAGAAAGAAACTGAAATATTAAGTATTTTTAATTCAACCAAAAACGCATTAAATAAATTTGTAGTTAATATACCTGATAATTACCATGAAGTTTTGGATTCCATTATTAAAATGAATCAGATTTTATCTACCTTTAAAAATCTTACATCTCAATTTGAGAATAGCTTTTTTAGTCGTGAAGCTTCTATTCTTAATATAGATATTTCTAAAACAAATATTGAAAAATTTACAGAATTGTATTCAATTTATGTTAAGACATATCAATTAAGACCTTATTTGAATTTTCATTGGCGATCATTAAGTTCGGGGGAAAAAGCTTTTTTAAATTTATACTCACGTTTTTATTCTTTAACAAATGAAGAACAGTTTGATGATGGTTTGGAAAAAAATCTAATTATTTTAATGGATGAAGCAGATGTTTATTTACATCCTCAATGGCAGAAAAATCTTCTTAATTTGCTTTTGGAATTTTTTACAGTTGCTTTTGACAAAACAACCAATGGTCAAAAAAGAAATATTCAAGTCATTTTTACGACTAATTCTCCTATTCCAGCTTCTGATTTGTTATCTTCAAATACAATTTTTTTGAAAAATGAAAATGATAAAACAATTGTTAAAGATGGCCTTTCAGATCAAAGGCAGACTTTTGCTGCAAATATTCATACATTATTTTCTGATTCATTTTTTATAGAAGGAGGTTTAATTGGTGACTTTGCATCTAAAAAAATAAATTCCATAATAAAACAATTAAACAGTTTGCAGACACTTTCATTGTCCGAAAGAGAAACAATGAGAAAGACTATTATGCAAATTGGAGAACCAATTATAAAAACTAAATTAATTCAAATTTATAATGACCGCTTTAACATGGAAATACATGAGCGTTTAGAAAAACTTGAAAAAAACAACAAGTCTGATGATCAAGATTAATTTAAATAACGAAAAAGAAATTCTTAATTTTCATTATGATAATCTTACGATAAAAATTGGAAGAGGATGGATTGTTGAGTCTTATTTGAATTTTAGAATAAATAAATTTTCAAACCCAATTGATCAGAATAAGATTGAATTTTATAAATATTTAAAGACAATTGTTAAAAAAAATGCACATGGTATTTCAATACTAACTGCCGAACCAAATGAATTACAAAACATTAAAAATCATATCGAAGATAATTATCAAGTAGTTTTAGATTCAATATATTCAACTGATGCAAACGGAAATTCAACAACAATTAGAGAAGATTTACTAAATGTTTTCTATTACAAATATTATGATAAATGGCAAGCTTACAAATTAGCAAATAAAATCGGTGTAAAAGTTTGTCCTTACTGTAACAGAAATTATACATTTATAGTTGGTAGTGATCTCAAAAAAGGAACTAGATTTCAATATGATCATTTCTTTGATAAAGCTTCTTATCCATATTTAGCATTAAGTTTCTATAATTTAGTGCCAAGCTGCAATACTTGTAATTCTGATTTAAAAGGTTCTAACAAATTCACATTAACTGATAATTTTCATCCATATATTCAGGGTTTTTCATCTGATTTACTTTTTTCGATAAAAGCAAAAAATGTTGATTTCATAAATGGAAATCCTTCTGCTTATAGAATAAAATTTAAATTAAATAAGAAAAGTACGTGGGATAAAGCTAGAATTAAAGCTGCCTTTAGAAATATTAATGTTTTTCGATTGACTGAGCTTTATAATATGCATAAAGATTATGTAAATGAAATTTTGCAAAAATCACATGTTTATGATTCAGGATATATGGAAGATTTATTTAAAAATTACCCAGATTTATTTGGTAGCATTGACGATGTTAAGAGGATGGTTTTGGGTAATTACACAAATGAGTCAGATTTCTCAAAAAGACCCCTATCTAAGTTAACATCAGATATTTCAAAAGAATTGAAAATAATTGATTAACAATTTCAAAAAAAAGCAATAATGCAAATAGAAAATCACACCATTCAACTCAAATATAATAAAGATAATACTTGTAAAATAAAATTCCACCAAGAAAAAGGAATCGCATTTAAAAAAGAACGTCGAAAAATTTACATTGTACACACTGAAGACATTATTCTTTACATTGGTGAAGCAAACTCCACCATAAAAGCTCGATTTCAAAGAGCTTGTAATTCGTTTAACACTTATGCAAGAACAGGAAAAGCAAGAGGTGGATATAAAGGCTATAAATGGCTTAATCCCGAATATAATCCTAATCAAAATTTGAAAGTGATTGTCGTAATATTCGATGAGAATTACGACACAAATCGAACTGAAATTGAAGCAATTGAAGGAGAATTAGTTTTTTTGATACGTGAAGAATTTGGTTATTGGCCTACTTGTCAAAATGAAATCCACTTTAGTAATAGTGTTTCTGCAAATAAATTTGCAAAAACTGTTTTTAATCAAGCAACTTTAAAATCTATAAAATAGAATAAAAATAATTAAAAACCAACTTTAAAGTTTAAAATAAAATTTATATATTTGTACAAGCAATGAGCACAGAGGAAGACGTTCGCAAGTTTTTAAAGGTTTTTCAAGATCATAAACGTGTATTTGGAATTGTATTTAGAGACGATAGAGGGAAAAATTTACAAGCACTTTTTGAATTAGAAATTTCAGGAAAAACTAGAGAAAAGATAATTGATGAATTAACAACAAAGGATTTTAGTGAAGGTCCATTGGAAGAAAAACTTTATGGCGGTGCTGAAATGTGGGTTTTTGGTAAAACGATTAAAAAACAAGAGATTTATATAAAAATTGCCATGATAAGTAAAAGTTCAAATGTGATTTGTATTTCCTTTCATCCTGCAGAGCACCCTATGTCATACCCTTTTAAGTAGAATAATATGAAAAGTCCATTTACAGGAAAAGAAATGAAATTAATACGAGAAAAAAGAAAATTATTTTTCCGTAAAGAAGAATTTGAATTTACTCATCATGCATTTCGATGCGATGATACAGAAGAGCAATTTACAACAACAGAATTAGACGAGTTAAATTTAAATCAAGTTTACAATCAATATAGAGATAAGCACAATATTCCCTTTCCAAAAGAAATTTTTGAAATTCGAAGCAAGTTTGGCGTTTCGGCATCCAAAATGTCAGATGTTTTAGGTCTGGGAGTAAATTCTTATCGTTTGTATGAAGATGGAGAAATTCCAAATTTATCTAATGCGCGATTGATTCAAAGCGTGAATGATCCTGAAGTTTTTAAAAAAATGGTTTTATTATGCGATAAATTGGATCAAAAAGAAAAAAATAAACTATACAAGCACATTGAGAAAATAATTGATTTTGAACAAGAAAATTTATCCGAATTGCTTTTTGAAAATCATCTAATTGGTGATTCAAAACCGAGTTTACAAACAGGTTTCATTACGCCAAATTTTGAAAAACTAAGTGCAATGGTTAGCTATTTTTCTGAAAAATTGAGTCCTTTTAAAACTAAATTAAATAAACTGTTGTTTTATGCCGATTTTTTAAATTTTAAGGAAACTGGATTTTCCATGAGTGGATTTCGATACAGAGCAATTGATTTAGGACCAGTTCCTAATAATTTCCAATCATTATTTGAATACATGCAACAAAAGGGAAGGATTGAAATTCAGAATAAAGTTTTTGAAAATGATATTGTTGGGGAACAATTTGTTAAAAAATCAGATTTTGAAACTGGTTTATTTTCTCCAATCGAATTAGAGATATTAAGCAAAGTGGCAAATCGATTTAAGGAAGTAAAAACAAAAGAAATTATTGATTTATCACACGAGGAGCATGCATGGATTGAAAATGAAAAAGAAAAGTCTATTATTTCATACAATGCAGCATTTGTTTTAAAACATATATAAATGAGCAAAGAAACATCTCAAAACACTTCCTCCATCGTTTCCAAAGTGTGGGCTTTTTGTTAAACCCTTTGTGATAAAGGCCTAGGTTATCGTGTTTAGAGGAACAACATATAGTATATGCACTACCAAATAAAATTAAAAAATAGTTAAAATTAACTTATAAGTGAATTAAATTTGTATATTTGAGAAAAAGTGAATAGTTTTACACTCCACATATGGGATGATGAAGGTCATAAATGTTGTTTTTACACCGTAACTAAAGAAGGTGCAGCAACAAATGAAACCGATAAATTTTTAGAAAAATATGAAAAACATGCAATTTATGGTGAGGCCTTACAAGAATTGGTCACTTTAATTTTAGAAACAATTGGAGATGAGCACGGTGCTGTTGATGAACTTTTTAACAGGTTCGAAAATGAAGTTATCGGATTACCAAATCAAGGAAAAGTAAAGTTAATAAATGAGTTGTACTATTATCCAAACTTTCCTTTGCGTTTGTACGCTTTAAAAATAAGTGATGAGATAGTAATACTTTTTAACGGTGGCATAAAAGATGGAGCAACAAATCAAACAAGCAGTTTACATACGAATTGGACAGAAGCATGTCAATTTGCAAAAAAAATCACAGAATATTTAGATGAAGGACTTATTAAAATTACTCAAAACAGACTCTTAGATGAGCATAATGATCCTGAAATTTACATTATTTAACAAAAAAAACGAAATGAGAAGCAAAATCGCACAACGAATCCTAGATGAAACACCAGAAGATGTAAAAATCTTCGTTCGTCTTTATGCTGATATCACAGTGAGAATTAATCAGCTTTTGAAACAAAAAGGAATCAGCCAAAAAGATTTGGCAGAAGCTATGGATAAAAAACCATCAGAAATTAGTAAATGGTTAAATGGCGAACATAATTTCACACTTCGATCACTTGCAAAATTGCAAGCAGAGTTGAAAGAAGATATTATTTATGTTCCAAAAATACGACAGATTGAAAAAACAGTGCATGCAAGTACAACCATGACTGTATATAGAAATCTACCTTTAAAAGGAAAAAATGATTTTGATAAATATAAATATAAACCTTCAAAAGAATTAGCACATGTCGGTTAAAGTAATCCCCGAAAAAATTCATTTACAAGCATTTAGAATTGTAGATGCTCAGATGCAAAGTCCATTTGAATTTGAATCGGATAAAATCGAGCGCTTTGAAACCACATCAGATTTTGATTTAACTTTCAATTGGGAAGATTCAATGATTAAAGCTGATTTTAAGGTAGATGTTAAATCATTTAGCTTAGCTAACACAAATAAGGATGAAGCTAGTGCACTCTTCCATTTTGTTTATATTTATTATGTGGAAAACTTCAAAGATCTGGCACAGATACTAGATAATGAAACCTTAGACTTAAAAGGAGGATTAGCGAATGCAATTGCTGCAATAACCTATTCTACTTCAAGAGGTATTTTAATGACTCGATTTCAAGGTACAGCCTTGTCAGATTTTATACTTCCCGTAATAGATCCAAATAAACTAATTAGGGCAAAAAAATAAAACACTTTTTAAAGAATATTGATTACATAAAACATGTCAAAAGACACTTCACAAAACACTTCCTCCATCGTTTCTAAAGTATGGGCTTTTTGTCAAACTTTACGGGATGATGGCGTTGGATATGGCGATTATTTGGAGCAATTAACCTATTTGTTATTCTTAAAAATGGCAGATGAGTATTCCAAACCACCACACAACCGAGAAATGCCAATTCCAGCAGAATATGCTTGGGAAACGTTGACAACTAAAAGTGGTTCAGAATTAGAATTGCATTACAATTTGATGCTTAGGGAATTGGCCAAAGAAAAAGGTATTTTAGGACAAATCTTTGTAAAAAGTCAGAATAAAATTCAAGACCCAGCTAAATTATATAAGTTAATCGCTCTTATCAATGCAGAAAACTGGATTTTGATGGGTGTAAAAGACAAAGGAGACATCTATGAAGGTTTGTTGGAAAAGAATGCGGAAGACACCAAAAGTGGAGCTGGACAGTATTTTACACCAAGACCTTTAATTAAAGCCATGGTTGAATGTTTACGTCCAGAACCAATGAAAACAATTGCTGATCCAGCTTGCGGAACTGGTGGTTTCTTTTTAGCTGCTTATGATTGGATTGTGGATAATCGTGATTTAGACAAAGAAGAAAAACGTTTTTTGAAATATGAAACTTTTTTTGGGAATGAAATAGTTGCAGGAACAAGACGTCTGGCTTTGATGAATTTATTCTTGCACAATATTGGCGACATTGATTCTGATAATTTTATTTCACCAAATGATTCTTTGATTACCGATTCTGGAACACGTTACGATTACATTTTAGCAAATCCGCCTTTTGGTAAAAAAAGTAGTATGACTTTTACTAACGAAGATGGTGAGCAAGAAAAAGAAGATTTGACGTATAATCGTCAAGATTTTTGGGTTACAACTAGTAACAAACAATTGAATTTTGTGCAACATATTCGCACGATGCTAAAAACTACTGGTAAAGCAGCTGTTGTTTTACCTGATAATGTTTTGTTTGAAGGTGGCGTTGGAGAAACTGTACGCAAGAAATTATTGGACACCACAGATTTACATACAATTTTACGTTTACCAACGGGAATATTTTATGCCAATGGAGTAAAAGCAAATGTGTTGTTTTTTGATGCCAAACCATCAAGTAAAGATCCTTGGACAAAAGAAACTTGGGTATATGATTATAGAACAAATATTCATCATACTTTAAAGAAAAACCCGCTAAAACTATCAGATTTAAAAGATTTCATTGATTTATACCAAGCGGATAATCGGAATTTAAGAAAAGAAACTTTTCAGCCTGAAACAAATACTGAAGGTCGATGGAGAAAATTTACTTATGATGAAATTATTGCTCGAGATAAAACTTCCTTAGACATAACCTGGTTAAAGGATAAATCTTTAGCAGATTTAGATAATTTGCCCGACCCGGATGTCTTAGCATTGGATATTGTAGAAAATTTAGAATCTGGATTGGAAAGTTTTAGAACAATAATTGGTGCATTGAATAATGGGAAAAAAGGATAAAATAACTAACATTATTTTTCATTTTAGCTTTAAATTGATGGAAAATGAAAATTATATCAAATTAGATTAGATTAATTTTTTTTCTTACTTTTGAACATTAAAATGTTTAAAAGACGAATTCTACTTTAAATTGCTAAGGTTTATGTTGCATAACCACTTGTTCAAGAAAAAAATGAAAAGCTTTTTAGTCAAAGCGTTTTCACTCGCGGAAATATTGATCGTATTGGCCATCATGGGGATTTTGATTATGCTTGTTGTCCCTAATAATGCGGGGGTTGCTTCTCGTACCAAAAGTTTGGAAGCTCAACAAGAACTAAAAATGATTCAAAATTTACAATATGCCTATTTTCTGCAATTCTCAAAATATTCTCCTGAATTGCAAACCATCAACTATATCCCTCATAAAACCGTGGTTGCTGGTGGAACAGCGAATTATGAAATTTCCATTATTGAGGCTTCAACAACTGGATTCAAAGCCAAAGCGGAAGCAGTTGTAGATTTTAATGGGGACGGAAAAAAGAACGTTTGGGAAATTGACCAAGAAGGCGTAATCAAAGAAGTTCAGGTGGATTAATGATTAAATTATTTCTAATTACAATGTTACTATTCACTTTTTTTCAAGACATGAAACTAAGAGCTGTTTATTGGTTTATTTTTCCAATAATTTTTGCTTCATGCCTTTCCTTGAAATGGGAGGAGATTTCTGTATGGCAAATCTCACAAAACCTTCTGATTTTAGCCGTTCTACTTAGTGGTTTGTTCTTGTATTTAAGTGTTAAATTTAGAAAATTGACCAATCCCATGAATGGTTTTTTTGCTTGGGGAGACGTGTTCTTCTTGATTTCCATTACTCCACTTTTTAATCTTAACTCATACTTGTTTTTTATTACCACTGGCACCTGTTTCGTATTGCTTTTACATCTTACTTTCGTCATACTTAAATTAGGTAAAAAAGAAATCCCTTTTGCCGGTTATATGGCATTTTACCTTTCTGGCATGCTTTTGTTTTTTGACTTTTACCAAATACCTTTAATTTGAGTTTACTAAACGACATAGCAATAAATCCTGAAACGCAGCAACTTATCCGTTCTGATCTGGCGTGGCATTACCACATCATTCCCAAAGAAAAAGATGAGGCAGGAATAAAGTTTTGGATTGCCAACTCAGAAGATTTATTTTCGATTAAAGAAGAGTTAACTGCCTTACTTGGTTTAAATGTAGAGCTAGAAGCTGTGGAATTGGTTCAAATCAACAGAGCTTTAGGTAAATATTATAGAAACTCACAAGACCACGAACAAAAGTTGGTTTTTGACGCCAAATTGGATTTTGTTGATCGCCTAATTCAGGAAGCAAACCAATTGGGAAGTAGTGATATTCATATTGAAATTTTTGCAGATAAGGCACGAGTTCGTATGCGAATTGATGGACACTTGATTCAACGTTATGTCTTGGATAAAAACGATTATCCGGAATTGATCAATAAAATTAAAATACGTAGTAATTTAGATATTTCAGAAAAACGTTTGCCTCAAGATGGTCGCATTCAATACGATGATTTTGATATGCGTGTTTCTATTTTACCAACTCTTCACGGAGAAAAAATTGTCTTGAGGATTTTAGGTCACGATGCTTCTTCCCTAAGTATTGAAAAACTTGGTTTCTCTGAAGGTGAAAAGTTAAATTACTTGGAAGGAATCAAAAAACCCAACGGAATTATTTTAATAAGTGGTCCAACAGGTTCAGGGAAAACAACCACTTTGTATGCGACTTTAAAGTTGTTGAATGACGAAAAAAGGAACATTGTAACAGTCGAAGACCCAATTGAATATACCTTGGAAGGAATTAATCAAGTACAATTGAAGGAAAGCATCGGATTAACTTTTTCGAGTGCATTACGTTCTTTTTTGCGACAAGATCCTGATGTCATTATGTTGGGAGAGATTCGTGATGCTGAAACAGCTCAAATGGCAATTCGTGCGGCTTTAACTGGGCATTTAGTGTTATCTACCATTCATACCAACTCTGCTTGGGGTACCATTTCTCGTTTGATTGATATGGGAGTTCCATCGTTTTTATTAGCCAACACCATCAATTCAAGTGTGGCGCAGCGCTTGGTTCGAAAATTATGTGAGGACTGCAAAACAGAAGTAGAATTGAAAGCGAGCGAATGGCCTTCTGTACTTTCAAAAGAATCGATGCCCAAAAAT
This sequence comes from uncultured Chitinophaga sp., assembly GCA_964532475.1. GTDB lineage: Bacteria > Bacteroidota > Bacteroidia > Flavobacteriales_D > Crocinitomicaceae > M2408. Next base: position 8,234 of record CAZHLZ010000013.1, on the reverse strand, counting down.
CATGTGGTTGCGGTTGGCTGCGATAAATGTCATTTTACAGGTTATAAAGGAAGAATTGCATTATATGAGGTAATTCCGATTAATGAAGAATTAGCTATCGCTATAAAAAATAACGAAAGTCAAATTCAAGATAAATTAAAAAAGCAAGGCGTAAAAGATTTAGCAACGCGTGCCATGGAAGTATTAACAGAAGGTGTAACTTCCTTGGAAGAAGTATATGCTTTACTAACTGGATTTTAAATAAATGAAAAATAAACTACTTGTATTCCTTTTTGCCTTGTGTGCTTTTCAAGCCTTTGGACAAGAGTTCACGGAAGATGAGCTGCGTTTTAAGCTCGATTCTTTGGCGCTTAGGCATAGCGGATTTAACAACAAATTGCAGCTTAATTTGACTGGTCTTCCTTTACATGAGCTAATTAGTTCAGTGGCGCTTGAAAATAATTTGAATGTTACGGTTGACCCTGGAATCAATCAGTTAATTTCCTACAACTTTTTTGATGCTCAAGTTAAAGATATGTTTTTGTTTTTGTATCAAAATTTTGACATTGAATACAATTTTGTGGGTTCCATCTTATCGGTGAAAAAACGAACAGTTAAAAAGGAGATTGTACCTGTTAAAACTTCAAAAGTAATTGAGGTGAATTACAATGCTGCCAATGATTTTTTATCCATGGATTTGAAAAATGACACCTTATGGAAGGTATTCGAAAAAATCACCAAATTAAGCGATAAGAACTTTGTAATTAGCCCTGATATAAGAGAGAAACAAGTAAATGCTTTCTTGCAAAATAGACCTTTTGAGCAGGTGCTTGAAATGTTTGCAAAAAATAATTCTCTATTAATTTCCAAGGATCAGAATGGTTATTTTTCAATCAGCCCCATTGTTCAAAGTTCGGATTCTAAAAATGGAACGGGAACTAATAAAAATCCATCCAATAAAGGAAACTCAAATTCACAAGATTTGATGGTAAAATTAACTCCTGAAGGAAAATTAGATATTTTTTCCAACAATGCCGAAATCTCTGAAATTATCAAATTGGCATCGGAAGAAACAAAGAAATATTACATCATGTATTCCGCCATCGAAGGAAAAACCAATTTACATTTTTCGGGAATCACCTTTGAAGAACTTTTACAGAAATTATTTAATGGAACAAAATACCATTTTCACCAAAGTGAAGGAATTTACATCATTGGAGAAAATAAAATGGAAGGTTTGAGGGTAACTGAACTGATAAGAATGGAGAATAGAACCATTGAAAACGTAAAGGTTGCCATTCCAAAAGATTTAACCACAGATTTGGAAATAATTGAATTCATTGATTTGAATGGATTGGTAGTTTCTGGAAATGAAAGAAGGGTCGTGGAATTAAAAAATTTCCTACAAGCAATCGATCATGTGGTGCCAATGGTTCAAATTGATGTGATGTTGATCGCCTCAACTAAAGGTGCAACTGTAAAAACAGGAATTAAAGCTGGACTAAAAGATGCTCCAACAGTAACAAGTGGTAGTGTTTTTCCAGAATTGGATGTTGAACTAGGTTCTGCTGCCATCAATAACATTTTGAATACCATCACAGGTTTTGGTTTTGTGAATTTAGGTCAAGTTACGGAGAATTTTTATCTATCATTACAAGCCCTCGAGAGTAACAATGTCATAAATATTGAAAGTACACCGAAAATTTCAACTTTGAATGGACATTTGGCGAAAATTGCAATTGGACAAACAACTTATTATCAAGAAACACAGGTAAATGTGCAAACCACGATAAACAATCAAGGAGTACTTCAATCAAAAATTTGGAAAAGCATAGATGCGAATTTAAGTGTGACTTTAAAACCTTTTGTTAGTTCAGATGAATATGTCACGATTGATGTGATTGTGGACCAAACTGATTTTAGCGGAAGAGTTGATCCAACGGCACCACCAAATACCATTACACAGCGATTTGAATCCCTAGTGCGCGTAAAAAATGGTGAATTGATTTTACTTGGTGGTTTAGAAGAAAAAACAAATAATCAATCGGGCTCGGGCGTTCCTTTTCTTTCTAGAATTCCTGTGTTAAGGTGGTTGTTTAGCAGCAGAACCAAGGAAAAAGAAAAATCTAAATTACATATATTAATTAGACCGGTTGTAACATATTAATTTGAAGCTACTTAATCAAATATGGCTGCCTAAAAAGGCAATTCTTGTTTTCATTCATTTTAATGGAACGCATTTTGATTTAAAGGCAAAAAAATCATCTGCAAAAAATAATGGAGAATTGCACTCATTTGAGAGTTTAGAATCCATCATTAAAAAATTTGGGAAAGAAACTCCTTATATCCTGCATATTTCTGGTACAGGAATATTGACTCGTTTGGTTGAAAACATTTCAAATTATAAAGAGCAGCTTATTGTTAATGGAGACAAGGAAGACTTTTATTTCACCTCTTTTGAATTTGGGTCAAAAATAGTAACTTCATTTTTTAGAAAATCGTTGGTAGAGGATTTTTTAAAAACGATGGAATTACAAAAGGTTTTTCTTATTCGCATTTCGAGTGGAATCATACCAGCATTTCATTTGCTCGAAAATGAAGAAATATTTTCTTTGGAATACGAAATTAAATTTTTAAAAGGCGAAATTGATACCTTCAATAAACTTGAAAAAGATGCTACTTCCTTTATTGGTAATCGCTACATTAGTTACGAGGATGCTTGTGGGGAAGGATTAATTCAATCTTTTACGAAAACAAACACGAATTTTTCAGGTGGCTTTTCTCAAGAGGAACAAGTAACTTTCCTTGAAAAATACACAGATTATGCAAAATTTAGATTTACTGGATTAAGTATAGTCTTTACGGTTTTATTTTTATTGATTGGAAATTATTTGTACTTAAACAAACTAAATCAAGATGTTGCAGATCTTGAGGTTGAATTGGCATTAAATACTGAAAATCTTTCCCTTTTAGATCGCTTGGAGCAAGAAAAAACGAGGAAAGAGCAATTGATATTAAATTCTGGAATCAATTCAAAATCATTTATTTCTTTTTACATCGATGTGCTAGGGAAATCGGTTCCAAGTTCAATTAGTTTAACAGAAATGTATTTTTTTCCTATCAAGGAAAGACTCAAGGAAAAAAGAAAGGTGGACATCAACCAAGAACTTATTGAGGTTAACGGAATTACTCGGTCGAGTGCTGTTTTAGATGATTGGATGGAGAAAACCAATCGTTTGGAATGGGTGCAACGTGTTGAGTTATTAAATTATTCCAAAATAAACGAATCTCAAGCAACTTTTAAATTAATTGTAAGCATCAACAAATGACTTTTTTTGATAAATATTCATATAAACAAAAAAATTACGCTTTAATTCTTCTTGGGGTATTACTTCTTGCTGTTGCATATAAACGCTCTTTTAAAACGACTTTTGAAACGCTGGATGCCAAAACCGAAATTGAATTAAAAATCAACGAAGCAAAATATGCTGCTAGCTCAATAAGTCAAGTTCAAAAATCATTAAAACAACTTAATAAGTTAATTGGAAAAGAAAATGTTACTGTTGAAAAAGTTCAACAAGGATTTCTCAATTTCTTTGCAAGAAAATCTTCGGGTATTTCTGTTTTTCAAATAGATGAGGTGCTAAAATATCAACATCCTGATTTTACTATTTTAACCCACAGAATTGTATTGAAAGGGAATTTTATTCAAAGTTTGAGATTCATTTACGACCTTGAGAAGGAATTTGACTTGGCAAAATTGGTCAATGTTAGCTTTGAGTATAAAAAAATGAATAGTGAGCAGCCGGAAGATTTGTATACGGTTTTGTTGTTGCAGAATTATGAGAGATGAGATTTGATTTTAGGATATTAAGATATTAAGATATTAAGATATTAGGATGTTAAGACGTGGACTTTAGACTTAAGACAATAGACTTAAGACATTAGACAATAGACTGAGGGAATTAAGATACTGGTGATAATTAAATGAAAAAAAATGAAAAGAATACTTTTAGGATTAGTGTTGTTAATAGGCTTACAGAGTTGTAAGGAGATTATTGCTACAAATATTGGGGAGAGTTTGCCAAGCTTAATTTTGCCACAAGTGAATGATACTGTTGCGGAAAATCCAGTGCAATTCAAATGGAACGAAATTGAGGGTGCTACGAAATATCATTTGGAAATCGCAAAACCTTCTTTCGCAGCCATACAAAGTTTTGTTGTGGATTCCTCGGTGGCAAATACATCTATCTTTTTAAGTTTAGATTCTAATGAATATGAATTGAAATTAACGGCAATGAATGCTGGCTACGAATCTCATACTTTGGGACCAATAAAGTTTTGGGTAGGTGTTCAACCTTCGAGCAATTCAGGTTTGGTTAGCCTATCTTCTCCTGCTGAAGCTGAATATTTTAACCTGAATAATTATTCTGGACAATTTACTTGGCAAGATATATCTGATGCTAGTTTTGAGTTCTCTCTTAGAAAAGGGGCGAGTTATGTTTCGACAGACATTAAAGAAACGGTTTCTGGATTAACATCGAATCAACATACCTCCTCCATTAACCTAGACGAGGGTGAATATCACTGGGGTGTTAGGGCGTATTTCAATACTGGAGGTGAAACAAATGTAGCCACAAGAAAATTCTATATTGACACTGTCAAACCAAATGTTCCAGCATTGACTGCACCCACGGGAAGTGTTAGTCCGGGTGAAATTACTTTTACATGGACAACAGCTGCTGATGAAGGTGTGATTATGTCACCAATTGAAAGTTTTATTGAAGTTGCCGAAGACATTAATTTTACCATCGGCGTTCAAACTGATACCGTATCTGGAAGCAGCACTTCTTTTATTTTAAACGGAAGTGGTACTCGTTATTGGAGAGTCAAAAACACAGATGCTGCAGGAAATATTTCTATTTTTTCACCCATTGCTGAATTCATTCTTTTTTGATGAAAAACAAGAGTTTGACATACCTTTTGTTAATTGTGGTTGCTGTAATTTGGTACCAAGTATTTTTTCGGATTAAATCTAATTTGGAAACTGATCTTGGCTCGCAACAAGAAGCGAATCAAAACACGTTGCAACAAATTGCCATCGTAAGGGATACTTTTGTTTTAGATGCGAATTATCGAGATCCTTTTGGTGGAAAAATTGCTTATGAAAAACAAATAGATAGCACTGCTCCAAAAAAGAAAATCGTCCAGGAAGTTAAACCAAAACAAAGTGAAAATTGGTACTCAATTAAATACTATGGTTTGATCAAACAAACGAATTCAAAAAACCCTCTTGCAATTTTAAAAATCGATGGTGTGCAATTTTCATTAAGGGTTGGTGATGAAGCCTTTGATGGATATAAAGTAAAGGCCATTTACAAGGATTCGATTTTGATAAAATTCAAAAATTCTAGCAAATATTTTTACAAAAATTAACAAATTAATTTAAAAAATATTATATTTGAGAACTTTTTAATATTTTTTAGATTAATTTATGTAATACAATTGCAAATCTTTGTCGCCAAAAAAGCACCATTGAACCTTGTAAAGCCTATTTCATATTTTTGTAACGACAAACTTTTGCTTATGAAAACCTTCCTGACACTGTTTTTAAGTTTTGTATTTTCTTTTACAACTTATTCTCAATCTGCACCAAGCATTCAAAGAGATACTTTATCCAATCAACAAATTAGTTATTCCATTCAACTTGCAAGTCAAAGTGCAAATAATAAAGAAATTACTATATCCCTTTTTCAGGTAGAAGAGGCAGACACAATAAATGTATTTGAAGCTGTTTACTCTTGGACAGAGAATGACCCTAGTAATTTTAAATCACTTATTCAAAATGAACAAACGATGTTATTTGGATTAGGAAATTTTGATTTTGGATTGTTTCATGCGCAAATAATTCTTCGAAAAAATGACGATACTCAAGAAACATTTACCTTAAATTAAATTTTTCATGATAAATAAAATAAAAATTACGGTATTCATACTTTTTGCTTTCATTGGGAAGTTTAGTTTTGGACAGCAAACTGTCGAATGGGAAAATTTAATTAAAACAACTTTTGTTGGCCAAAAGCTAGAAAAAGTTAATGGTGTAACAGGGGTAGGTAGGGCTAGTTCTGTAAATTTGTTATACGGTTTTAATAAAAATGTTAAAAATGGTTTAGAAAATTATGATGGTTATTTGGAATATGTTCCCAAAACAAATAACGAAAATAAGAAAATTGGTTTTTCCAGTTTCGAATCTTCTACGCAAGTTACAAATGACATTGAATATGGTTTCGCATTTCAAGCAAATGGGAAGGTGAAAGTCTTCACGCTTGATACAACGATAACTGTAAATTATTCAATCGAAAAAGATTTTAGAATTAGTAGGGTGAATGGCGTTATGCGCTTTTCTATTGGGGGAGCTACTATTTATGAATTAAAAGTTGATGAATCAGAGTCATTAATACTAAGGGCTGAACTAAATTCTGCCGGTTCAAGTTTTGAAAACGTGCGGGTTTCTTTTGACACTAAAAGGTTAATTGTTGCTCCCATTTTGAATCATGAAGATAATACTATTAAGATGGATATAATTGGTGGTTTTCCACCATATGTCTTTTTATGGGAAGATGGAAAAAAATTTCCATTTCCTTCGTTAAAAAATCCAGAACTCAAATTTCACGAAGGCTTGCACACGGTAAGGATATATGATGCAAATGAAAATGAATTTGAAAGAGTTTTTGGAATAGGTACAGATTTAATATGGACAAGTTTTTCAGAGACCGAACAAATTAATAAAACCTTAAAGAGGACAACAAATATTAACAATTGGGGACATGCATTATCAACAAATACGATTGGGAAAGATAATACCTTTTGGATTGAGTTCATTACAAATGGAGAACAGCTAAGTAGAGCATTTGGAGTTGTTTATACAAATACCGTTTTTTCAAGATACAATCACCTGGAAGCGGGATTCTTACTGGCAAAAGATAATCAATTACAAGTTATTTATAAGGGTGACATTGTTTTTACCACAGAATATTATGACAAGGACGCTTTACTTTTTGAAAGAAGTCAAAAAGGTTTCTATTGGAAAAAAAATGGTGTTGAACTTTTTTATATTGAGGATAAATTTACTTCAGATTTAAAAATAGGAGGCCTTCTCAAGGATAATGCAAGCTTATCAGGTATTCATTTTTTCAACATTCCAAACGAACCTGTGCTTACAACATGGAATAATGCAAGTTTTACAGGAAAAATCGATGTTGATATAAGTTCGATCACTGGTCAAAATGGTCCTTTTCATTACTACATTTCAAAAGAGCCAATAATGCCTTTAACAGAACTTTATCAGCTAACGAAAGATTCAATAACAAATGTGGCAACCTCACAATACCCTTTTTTGAAGAATTTGAATGATAGTATAAGTTTTTTTGAGGGCAACGAAAAACAATTGTTAGTTGATGCGGCAAATCAAATAAAGACTAATCAAATCTCGTTATTGAAACAACATAGTTTTAAAGATTTACAAAATGGCATTTACTTCATTGCCGTATTTGATAAAACAGGTGTTTTGGTTGTCGCGCAAAAAATTGAATTATTTCCGCCTCTTCAGATGAAGAACAATAATGGGGTAATTCAAAATACTAATTTATTTCGATCAAATGAAAACCAAGCTTCAACAAATTTGGATTTTTATGTAAATAGAACAATCAAAGAGACTTTCATTGAATTTAAAATTAATAATCCAATAGATAGACATTCAATGGGGTTAAGTATTGTAGGAAATAGTTTTAACGTGTCATATGGCTTTAGGGTTAAAGGAAAGAAAGTGTTCTTAATTAATAATGGTCAAGAGGTTGCTGATTTTCCAATCCGTAAGAATAATTTGATTTCGTTACTAAAAGTAGATCAAAAATTGATTTATTTGATAAATGGCTTACCAAAATTTGAAGTTGAATTAGGAAAGGACATCAATTTACAAGGAAAACTTGATTTTGAAAAGAAGAACATAATCGTTTTTGTTAAGACGGGTTCTTATGGAGAAAAAAGCCTTTATGAATTTGTTTCAGATGTTACAAATATGTCCTGTGAAAACAATAAAGCCAATTTGAGATTTCGATTTTCAAATAGTAACTCTGAGGCTCAATATTCTTATGTACTGACAAATTTAACAAATTCAAATGCACCAAATATAACTGGTCAAAATATTGCTACTAATTTTGTTGAGTTTTCTGAGATTCCTTTGGGGGTTTATCAAA
>CAZHLZ010000012.1:0-25508 GCA_964532475.1 uncultured Chitinophaga sp. | reverse complement strand
CTCCTTTTCTTGTTAATAAAGTCGAAGTTTTGTTCATGTTAAGACCAAAACCGTAAACGATTCCAAATTGCATTTTTTTATCAAATGCCTCCTGACCAAAAGCATTAGCAAAAAAGCTAAATCCAATAATTGTAACTAATATTTTTTTCATGTGTTATGGTGTTAATTGTTATTAATATTTTTTAAAATTAAACAAAATTCTTAGTAAATGATTACTTTTGAATGCAAAAATAAAACTTTTTATGAATTTCAAAACTATTTTTTGTTTTCTTTTCCTAGCTTCTTTCCTTTTTTCTTGCACAAATGACCCTTTGGACATCAACCCAGAAAAAAAAGACTTAAAAATTAGCTTTATTAATTTGGATTCGGTTTTGGTAAATACAAGAGAAGAGAAGCTTCAAATTGAACTTTCGAAAATGAATTTATTCCCCAATCAAATTCTAGATTACCAACTTGGACATTGTTTAGGTGTGGGTCAATTGTCTGATTCAGGCACAACATTTAGAATTAAACAGTTTGTTAATGAACCTTATGTGAGCAGACTTGAAGCACAAATTTCAAAAAAATTCAAGGATTTATCAAGCAGAAAAGCAAAAATAAGAGAAGGGTTTTTGTTTCTAAATCATCATTTCCCACAAGGAAAATTGCCAAAAAACATTATTTTTATGAATTCCTTTTTTGCGAGCAATGTTTTTTGTTCGGAAAATGAAATTGGTATTGGTTTAGAACGTTACTTAGGTCCAAATGTGAAAGAAATTAAAGAGTTGCCAAGTCAAGAATTTTTTCAATGGATCAAAGATGGAATGTTGGATATGTATATGGAACGTGATGTGCTCGCAGCTTGGATTATGACGCATTATGTCCCAGAAAAAAAATCTAACACTGCTGAAGCGATTGTAAACTGGGGGAAAATTATTTATTTGACAGAGGCTGCATTTCCTAAAGATGAGAAAAGTACAATTTTAAGGTATTCGAAAAAAGATTTTGATTGGGCAATGAAAAATGAATATGCATTTTGGAAATATTTGGTGGATGAAAAATTACTCTTTTCAGACAATGAAAAAACACAGTCAAACTTTCTAAAAGATGCACCTTTTACAATTGGTTTACCTGAAAAAGGACCAGATCGTTTAGGTCAATTTTTGGGCTGGCGCATGATTCATTCTTACATGATGCAATATCCAGAAACCACCTTGCAAGAACTAATCAAAATTCCATACAATACAATTTTACAAGAATACGAAGTTTAATAAAGATTTCAGATTAAAAGATTATAAATTACGGTGATTTAGTAATTTGTCAATCTGCAATCTGTAATCTATAATCAAATAAAAATGGAGAAAAAAATTACAAAAACATCTGAAATTTCAATCAATGTAGGATTGAATGAAAATAATGTCCCAGTTCGTATGCTTTGGAATGCAAGCGATGGAAATGTGGTAAACGCTGAAGCAAAAGCCATGTTACTTTCTGTTTGGGATCCAGAACAAAAAAACACACTAAAAATTGATTTGTGGACAGACGAAATGTCTATCGAAGAAATGAAACAGTTTTTTCATCAAACTTTGGTCACCATGGCTGATACCTTTGAAAAAGCAACTGGAGAAACTTTGATTTCTGAAGATTTAAGAGATTATTGTTATCATTTTGCTGAAAAAATGAATATTCTTCCAGAATAAAATCAACGACTATACTTTTTTTGAATCCGTTGCTTTTTTCGCACCTGACGTAACATCTTCTTATTGCGTTTTTTATTTTTTTTGATGCTCTTCTTTACAGCTTTTGATTGTCTAGCCCAATGTGCTTTTTGAGCAGCTTTCTGAGCTTTTTTGGCATTCTTTTGTTCTTCTGCCCGACGTTTGGCTATGATTTTTTCCGCCTCAGCAGTTGATTCAGCGGTATTTTGAGAAAAAACAGAATTGAAAGGTAATAAAACACCAAAAAACAACGTTAGTATGTAAGTTTTAATAAATTTCATAAATTTGTAACAAAACGAAAATTCACCGCAATGAAGTTTTTTAATCAAAGATACAAACAAATTTTGTTCCTGTTTTTATTAGGAAGTATAATTTCTTGCAAAAAAAATAAAAGCAACCCTGTTCCAAGTATTCCATTTGATATTACCATTTACCTCAATTTACCGAGTTATAGTGCCTTAGAATCAGTTGGCAGTTGGGTTTATGTAAATGGAGGCTCAAAAGGAATTGTTGTTTACAGAAAATCTGTAGATGAATTCGTAGCTTTTGATAGGCATTCCCCAGCAAACGATGGTTTGTGCGAATTTCCACTTACTACGAATCCTGATAATTTTTTACAATTAGACGATTCTTGCACCAACGCAGCATTTTCACTTTATGATGGAAGTATTATTAGTGGATCGGATATTGGACTAAGACAATATCAAACATTTTGGGATGGCTCAAATGGATTGAGGATTTATAATTAAACATTTGCCACAAATTACACTTATGTACACAAATTATTGAAAACTTTTAATCTTTGTAATCAAATCAAAAAGACTTTAAGTAAATAGTTGCTTAGTAAAGAAAAATCTACTCAAACAAATCCATTGCAATTGCATCTGCAAAATGTAATCCCTTTTCCTTCAAAAAAAGAACATTATCTATCAATTCTGCTTTTCCCTCTTTTATTAATAGTTCTAATTTTTGATGAAAATTCTCTGTCAATGGAATAAATGAATTTAATTTTTCAAGGGAAACGCCCCAAATACAGCGCAAACCAATTAGTAAAGTTTCATTAAATTGATCTTTTTTACTTAGTATTTCATTCTCGGATGGCAAAATATCGGAATCTAATGAATCCATGTATTTTGCATTGTTAGAAATATTCCAAGAACGTTTGTCACCATGAAAACTGTGTGCAGAAGGACCAATGCCAAGATAACTTTCACCTTTCCAATAAGAACTATTGTGCTGAGAAAAGAAATTTTCCTTTCCAAAATTGGAAACCTCGTATTGGATATAATTCGCTACTTTTAATCTATCTTGTAAAAGTGAAAAATGTGCACTTTGCAACTCGTTTTCGGCAGGTAAAAGTTTTTTTTGTTGCACTAATTGATGTAAAGCAGTTTTTTCTTCAACGGTCAAACAATACGCAGAAATATGTGGAACTCCAAGTGCAATTGCTTGATTAACTTGTTTTTCCCAACGAGTTAAATCCATATTGGGCAAGCCATAAATTAAATCGATACTTAGATTATCAATTCCATTTTTTTGAGCGATTTTTACTGCTTCAATACTTTCTTTGGCCGTATGAGCTCTGCTCATCCAAACTAAATCTTCCTCGTCAAATGATTGTAAACCAATGCTTAAACGATTAATTCCTAATTTTTTCCAATCCTTAACCGACATTTCAGAAATATCATCTGGATTTGCTTCTAAGGTGATTTCAAGATTTTCACTCACAAAATAATTTTTTTGAATAAGTGTAAAAAATTGACTCAATTCCCTCTCTGTCAATAAACTAGGTGTTCCGCCACCAAAATAAATTGTTTCAATTTTTTCATTTATTTCCTTCGACCTTAAAATCAATTCCTTTTGAAGGGCAAGAATCATTCGCTCTCTGTATTTTTCAAAAGTAGTACTAAAATGAAAATCACAATAAGTACATTTTTTCTTACAAAAGGGAATGTGAATATAAATTCCTGCCATAGTTTCAAATAAAATACAAAAATAAACTTATCTATCAAATAATTACCTTTTCATGAGAACATGATTAAAAATCATTGTTGTACGATAAAAATTAATTTATTTTTAAAAAATCTACAATTTCAAAGGTTTTTTCATTCAAAAACATATTTCACTTAAATTTTTAGGTAAAAAGTTTATTGAGTTTTTCAAGATAATTCTGGCACCTAATAGTTAGTTAAAAGCAGAGCGAAGTCTATTGCGGGAACCGTGAGAAAGCTCCACAGGAGATCATCGAAACGGTCGCAAATAGGCGAGTGGCGTGAATTTACTAACAATAAGTGCCGAGTTTTCTTTTGTGTTACTTTTCTTTTGCGGAAAAAGAAAAGTAACAAATTAGATTATTACGAAAATTTATTTAAGACAAAAGTGATAAAAAACGCTAAAAAGCTAAATCGATTTTCTTTTTTAAAATTTTTCTTTTTACTAAAATATAAAATGTAACTTTGCAAAAAATTTCTGACAAAATATTCTATCATGAGTGATGCCATCAAACATGAGTGCGGAATTGCACTTTTAAGATTAAAAAAACCTTTGCAATTCTACTTAGACAAATACGGTTCAGCCTTTTATGGTCTAACAAAAATGCACTTGATGATGGAAAAACAGCGAAATCGTGGTCAGGATGGTGCTGGTTTGGTTAACATCAAATTTGATATGGAACCGGGAGAACGATACATTTCTAGATATCGTTCCATCAATAAAAATCCAATTCAAGATATTTTTGATCATGTCAACAAGAAATTTAAAACGATTGGAAAAGAAAATCCTGATAATTTAAAAGACATCGATTTTTTGAAGAAAAATGCAGGATTTACAGGCGAATTATTTCTTGGTCACTTACGTTACGGTACCTTCGGAAAAAATTCAATCGAAAGCTGTCATCCTTTTTTACGTCAAAACAACTGGATTACTCGAAATTTAGTTGTTGCAGGAAATTTTAACTTGACAAATGTGGATGAATTGTTTGATGTGTTAATTAACATTGGTCAACATCCAAAAGAAAAATCTGACACAGTAACCGTTCTTGAAAAAATTGGTCATTATTTGGATGTCGAAAATGATGAAAAATTTCATGAATATCAAGCTCAAGGTCTATCTTACGTAGAAAGTTATGCGAAAATTGCTGAAAATTTAGACATTGAAAGTATTTTAAAAATTTCTTCTGAATTTTGGGATGGAGGTTATGCAATGGCAGGTTTATTTGGTCACGGTGACGCTTTTGTTTTGCGCGATCCAGCTGGAATTAGACCATGTTATTGGTTTGAAAATGACGAAATTTGTGTTGTTGCTTCTGAAAGACCAGTAATTCAAACTGCTTTCAAACTTAAGTATGAAGATATTCAAGAATTAAAACCTGGACATGCACTCATCGTTAGAAAAAATGGCGATGTTAATGAAACCAAAATAAATGAGCCTCTTGTAAAAAAATCGTGTTCTTTTGAACGAATTTATTTTTCTCGCGGAAATGATAAAGAAATCTATAATGAGCGTATTAATTTAGGTAAGTTGGTTGTTAAGCAAGTCCTAAAAGAAATTGATTACGATTTGGATAATTCTGTATTTTCATTTATTCCAAATACAGCAGAAATTGCTTTTTATGGGATGATGAAAGGCTTAGAGGATCATTTAAATGATAAAAAATATCAGGCGATTTTAGATCTTAAAGGCGATGCAAATCCTGAAAAAATTAAAGAAATAATTTATTCTCGTGCACGTTTAGAAAAAATTGCAATCAAGGATGCTAAGCTGCGTACCTTCATCACCCAAGACGATGAACGCGATGACATTGTTTCCTCCAGTTACGATATTACCTACGGAACAGTTCATCGAGGAAAAGATAATTTAGTGGTTTTAGACGATAGCATTGTACGTGGAACGACCTTAAAACAAAGTATTTTACGAATTTTAGATCGCCTTGAACCAAAACGAATTGTGGTCGTATCTTCCGCACCGCAAATTAGGTATCCAGACTGTTATGGCATCGATATGGCGAAAATGAGTGATTTCATTGCTTTTGTTGCAACGATTGAATTGCTGAAGGAAAATGGGAAAGCAGATTTAATTCAAGATGTTTACAAAAAATGTAAAGAACAAGAAAATTTGCCAAAAGAAGAAATTGTAAATCATGTGAAAGAAATTTACAAACCTTTTACAGCACAAGAAATTTCAGACAAAATAGCACAATTATTAACACCAAAAAATATTCAAGCGGAAGTAAAAATTGTTTATCAAACAATCGAAAACTTGCATGAAGCTTGTCCTGAACATTTAGGAGATTGGTATTTTACTGGAAACTATCCGACTCCTGGCGGAAATAAAGTAGTTAACAAAGCATTTATCAATTACGTAGAAGGTAAAAACCAAAGAGCTTATTAATCGCTATTTTTTTTGTAATTTTATCTTTTTAAAAATACAAATTTGAAAAGGCAAGCAACTATCTTATTTTACCTGCTAGGAGCGTATGTGATTTTGCAATTCTCTTGGTGGGCATACCACATTATTCAATTAACGAAAACTGTTGGTTACGAACAAGACGCAGTAAACAAACGTATTGGAATGATTATGGGAGAAGGATTGGTATTTTTTCTAATCCTAATTTTTGGCTTATGGCGCATCATTCGTTCTATCAAAAAAGAAAATGAGTTAGCAAAAAGACAATCGAATTTTTTACTTTCAGTAACGCATGAGCTTAAAACTCCTTTAGCCAGTACAAAATTGTATTTACAAACTTTGCTAAAACGAAATTTTGATGCGGAGAAGCGAGATGAATTGTTGCAAAAAACACTATTGGAAAACCAGCGTTTGGAAGAAATTGTGGAAGCAATTTTAATTTCTGCTCGACTAGAAAATCGAAGTTTCCAAATTCACAAAGAAACCATTGATTTGAACTTAGAAATTGAAAAAATTCTCCAACATTTTAAAACAAAAGTCAATAAAGACATATTTTTTCTTCAGGCAGCAGAAAATTTGAGTTTACAATCAGATTTATTTATGATTCGCACCATCTTAATGAACCTAATCGAAAATGCGATAAAATACGCAGGAACAGAAAACCCGATTGAAGTTCAAATCTCTAAGGATGAACAAGGAATCAAAATTGCTGTCAAAGACCAAGGACCTGGGATTCCAGTGGATAAACAAAAAATTATTTTTCAAAAATTTGTTCGTTTACAAAACGAAGAAACTCGCTCAAATAAAGGAACTGGACTAGGTTTATTTATCGTAAAAGAATTTACAAATTTATGCGGAGGAACAATCAATTTTTTGCCCAATAAGGAAAAAGGTTCCATCTTCGAACTTCGTTTCTGATTAGCAATTCAAATTTAAGACATTGATTATGACTCCTTCGGAGTCAAACCTATTTAACATTGGAAAATAGTACTTTGAAAAAATCTAAATTAATAGAGTTTTGGCGTATGTTTTTCTTTTAAAAACTATGCCAAAACTATGTTCAAAACTAATAATAAATGACCAATAAAGCTGCCTTATAAACTTTTTGACTAACTTGCTTAAATTTTAAATTAATATTTTAATACCTTTGCCTTATGAATAAAAATGTTGGTTTAGTAATCTTAGACGGATGGGGACTTGGTGATAAAAGTCATTCCGATGCAATTTTTAATGCAAAAACTCCATTTATGGACCATTTATTGGCTTCCTACCCAAATGCAACCTTAAAAACTTCTGGTGAAGAAGTTGGTTTACCTGAAGGTCAAATGGGAAATTCAGAAGTGGGACACTTGAATATTGGTGCAGGAAGAATTGTTTATCAAGAATTAACAAGAATCAACAAATCCATTCGAGAAGGAGATTTTTTTACAAACCCACAATTAATTAAGGCATTTGAAAACGCTAAAAAAGCAAACAAAGCAATACATTTCATTGGCTTAGTTTCGAAAGGTGGAGTGCATAGCTCACAGGAACATTTGTATGCATTGTGCAAAATGGCAGCTGATTATCAAATCGAAAAAGCCTACATTCATGCCTTCACAGATGGGCGCGATTGTGATCCGAAAAGTGGACTTGGTTTCATGCAAGAATTGTTACAAAAAGAAAATTGTCAACACGTAAAAGTAGCTTCCATCGTTGGTCGATATTTTGCAATGGATCGTGATAACCGTTGGGAAAGAGTTAAAAAAGCTTACGATTTATTAGTTAATAATTCTGGGGAAAGTTTTGATAATCCAATTGAAGTTTTCGAAAAATCCTATCAAAACAACATTACAGATGAGTTCATTGAACCTGCAATCATTTGCAACAAGGGGGTTCCATTGGCAAAAATCGAAGAGGGAGACACCGTAATTTCTTTCAATTTTAGAACAGATCGACCACGAGAAATTGTGATTGCCTTGAGTCAAAAAGATTTTCATGAGTTCAATATGCACAAATTGAATTTAGATTTATACACCATGACCAACTACGATGCAAGTTTTGAAAATGTGCATTTGATTTTTGACAAAGATAATTTAAGTAATACCTTAGGTGAGGTTCTTTCAAAACTAGGGAAATCACAAGTACGAATTGCAGAAACAGAAAAATATCCGCACGTAACTTTTTTCTTTAGTGGTGGACGAGAATCGGAATTCCCAAACGAAAGTCGAATTTTGGTGAACTCTCCAAAAGTGGCAACCTACGATTTACAACCCGAAATGAGTGCCTTGGAAGTGCGCGACAAAATTACGGATAAAATACGTACATCTAAACCAAATTTCTTTTGCCTAAACTTCGCAAATCCCGATATGGTTGGTCACACTGGTGTTTATGAAGCCATTGTAAAGGCTGTTGAAACAGTAGATTCTTGCTTAAAAGATGTAGTTGAAACTGCGCAAGAAGCTAATTATGAAATCATAGTGATCGCAGACCATGGAAATGCTGATTTTGCCGTTAATCCTGATGGAAGTCCAAACACCGCGCATAGCTTAAATCCAGTTCCATTTGTCTTGGTAACGAAAGATGATATTTCCGTAGAAAATGGAATTTTAGCAGACGTGGCACCAACAATCTTAGACCGCATGCAACTTGCCGCTCCGCTTGAAATGACAGGAAAAAGTTTGGTAAATTTGAAATTATAATTTATTTACCTGCAATTGTAACAAAACCTTGATATTCAAAAGGTTTACTGTTTTTTAGTTCTCCTTTTAAGACAATAAAATAAACTCCATCAGTACAAGTTTTGCCACTTTGTTGGTCAATTCCGTTCCATAAATATAAGGGCTTAGAGTTGTCCTTTGCTCCTTCGTAAACTTGATTTCCCCAACGGTTTAGAATAAGGACATCAAAATTTTTGAAATCATCGCTAAATAGATTTAGGACAGCATTCGGAGAATTACTTCCTGGATTGGTGATAATATTTGGAACTACAACTTCAATATTTTCCAAGGCAATTACTTTCACTATGGAGTCAGCACATTCTCCATTCGTAGCAAGAAGTTGAACTGAATTCAAATTATCAATTGCGATGAAGCTTGGATTTTCATCTTGTGAACTCGTTTGCAAAAACTCCCAATTTAAATCAGTATATCCTGTGGAAGTATTTGTAAGTTGAACGAGATAACCACCATCATTTTCCAAAACCGCGTAAGAGAAATCCGCGACTGGATTTGCCAAAACACTTAAAACATCAGTAAAATTAGTTGTTGAACTACAATTGTTTTGTGTTGTTGCACTTATCGTGAAACCATAATCTCCTGGGGTAGAATTTGAATAAGTGACTTGATTTTGATTGGTAATACTCGTTCCATCGTCAAAAAGCCAAGAATAACTTGTTCCTGCCTCATTTTGAAGTTCTAAACTAAAAGTTCCTGGCGTACATGCACTTGAGTCAAAAGGTAAAAGTGTAACAGTAGGATTTGGAAAATTAGAAACGACAATACTATCTCTGTACACGCATTGCGGAATATTACTTACTTGAAACCAATATGTTCCAGGATTAGAAACTGTGATCGTTGATGATGTGTTTCCATTGTTCCACAATCGATTGGCCCAAACAGTATTATTCAAGTCACGTAAAACCATAGATTGCCCACTACAAAAACTTGAATCTGGTCCCAAATTTACTGGCGGTGAATTATCGTAAGTTAAATTAAATGTTGAGGAATAATTTTTATTATTGTATTCCACAAATACCTCGTAAATACCTGGTTCACTTGCAAAAAAACTTGTGTCAACTAAAGGTGTACCTAATGAATTATTCCAATATAATAATTGTTCTCCAGAGGGTGTTTCCCAATAATATTCTGTTAAATTTTCGTGGAAATAACTTACTTCAACAGAATCTTCATAACATACAATTTGATCTGGTAAGTCAATCATGATTTTAGGGAAACAAATTTGATGTAAGTTTGTCATTCCACCAGTAGAAGCTGTAAATCCCCAAATCACTTTTGGATCTCCATTAAAAACTGAATTTATCAAATCTTGAGTATAGGTAAACCTTAAATTTCCATCAAAATACATCGACAACATTTGAGTCACTGGATCCCACACAATTCTAGAATTATGAAAATTATTATCTTCAATATTTGACCCATTTGGAAGTAAGGAAACTGCAGGAATTGTTGGTGCACTAGTTACATTTCCGTTTAATACTAACTGCGTATGGTCTTCCTGAATGTCAAAATATTCTGGGTTATAAAAGGAATCGAATTCAATCCCAACTGAGGGGAAAATTCCTTGGGTTCCATTTGCTGTTCCATAGCCCAGACCTCCACCTTCTTCACCGTAATTATTGGATGTTGGAGACCTTAACACAAATGCAAAACCATCTGCTCCACCATCATTTGAACCAATAAACATGCAAAAAGTCGCATCAAAAGCTTGGGTTAAATCAATTGTGTCCAAATCCCAAACCGCACCTTGTAACCAATTTGCATTGTCAGTTAATGTAAAACAAGCCTCCGCATTTTCACAGTTTGAATTTTGAATTGAGGGAACACTGTAAGCGCTTCCAATGGTTTCAAAAGGTTGTGCGAATGTGTTAAATTCAGATAGAAGTATCAAACAACTTATCACTAAAAATAGATAGATTTTTTTCATGATTTGAATTTATTAATTGTCATAATGACACTTTGAATCACAAATATATTTAATTCTTGCTAAAACTCAATCAGTTTAGTCAAAAATAATTATTAACAATTGATTTTGTCAATTAACAAAAAAATTATTTTATCACTATTCTCTTTCCCAAATACTTAGATTCTTTTCCAAAAAGTAAGTCGAGCATCAATTTTACACGAGCAAACTTTTCACGAATGGCTGTTTTCAATCCAAAATATTTGTCCACATCTTTTGCATTGTAGCCTTGCATGTGAATGTCATATCTTTTTGCTAAATAAATTGCCCGCTCGTTATGAAATTGTTGTGAAATTACGATTACATCTTTTTCTCCAAAAACCAAAGAGCAGCGTGCAACAGAATCTAAGGTTCTAAATCCTGCAAAATCCAAAATGATCTTTGATTCAGGAATTCCCAATTTCAACAAATCGTCTTTCATCATTTGTGGTTCATTGTAGTTTTCAGAGGAATTATCACCACTAATCAATATAAATTCGATTTTTTTGGATTTAAAAAGTTCGACAGCGGCAGTTATTCTATGTCGATAATATTGATTTTCATTTCCGTTAGCTAACATTTTCGAGGTGCCTAGCAAAAGTCCAATTTTAGCTTTTTGCAATTTATTTAATTCCGCAGAACATTTGTCACTTGCGTGAGATTTTACCAAATAATCACAAACAAATAATGCAATTATGGAAAACAGTATTAAATAGACAATTATCTTTAGAATTCTTCTCATTTTTAGTGTGTTCTCGTCATTGTTTCAGGCACACAAATAATGAAGTCGGCTTTGCCAAGATAATCCTTTTCTAACTTGGAAATATCGGCTTGTGTCACCGTTGAAATTGTTAGCATTTCTTCGTAAGGAATCTTTCCATAATAGTTTAAATACCACAAAATTCCTTGGTAAAAATCACTGTGATAACTTCCGTTTAGATGATAAAAGACGGAATCTTTCCCACAGTTTTTTGAAATAAAATACCCCATGGTCGCATCTTTAATTGCTTGTGCATAAACAAAATTATTTCCCATGTGCATTTCGCCATTTAATAAGGCTGCATATTGACTTAAAGTAGTATCGACAGGAAAATCAACGGGAGCAAGCCATGTTTTTTCAAGGTCAGTCAAATTAGCCAAACTTGAAACTCCTTTCTTGTAGACTTGTGAAGCAAACTTACGAGGAACATTTGTTGCAATCCATTTTAGTTTGTTTTCTTTAGCAAAATCCAACATGCGTTGGTAATCAGTTACTTGGTTGGACCATAAACGACAAGAATCCTTGAATTTTTTTAAATCATATTCGCCAGTTAAATAACTGTTTATTGCATTTTGATTGTCTTGCTCGTACATTTCTGAACCGCAAACTAAATTTTCATGATGTTTTTCAAACAATGCCATTTGTAATTCAAACTGCAACCAATGTGCAATTGGATCATCGTGTAGTTCTCCAAAGAAGACAAATTTTTTCTTCAAAGCAGCACTTTTTAATTTAGAAAAACTGGTTTTTTTTCCTTCCTTAGTAAAGATTTGATACGCTTGATAATCTTGTGCATCCGCGTAATTGAATACCAAAAAGAAAATCAAACAAAATTTAAAAGATTTCATGAAACAATTGTTTTTGACTTAAAGTTGTTAAAGTTATGGAATTTAAGTGAAAACTTGAAATAAAAATCTTTATAATTGCTTATATTTGTGCCTTAAAAACAATTTTAGTTACTGATTCCTCCGAAAAGAAGGGATAAAAAAATGAAAGACAAATTTTCGACATTTTCGCCACAATTGATTGTATTAATCAAAAGATTAGGAATTTTTCTTTTGTGTTTCCAACTTACACGTGTAGTTTTTTTGTTCGCAAATTGGAATAATTTTAGTCAAATCGGTTTTGCTGATTTCTTTGCAAGTATCTATTTCGATGTAATTACGATTTCCCTTTTAGCTTTTCCATACATCTTTCTTTCCTTACTTCCTTTTTCTTTTAGAAATTCATCGTGGTATCAATTTTTTTTAAAAATCGGCTTTCATATTTTCAATGTCTTTTTCATAAGTTTGAATTTGATTGATGTGGTATACTTTAGCTTCACCCAAAAACGTTCTACGATTGATTTACTAACAATTGTAGGTGGCGGTGATGATTTTGCCCAACAAATTGGATCATTTTTCAGAGATTTTTGGTTACTCTTGGTTTTTCTTGCAGTTTTTGTAACACTTGCAACTTGGTTAAATAAAAAAGTTCACTTTAAAAAAACGCCCTATTCTTTCCTAAAAGATTTACTTGTTTTCATAGTCTCACTTGCTATTTTCGTACTAATTGCCCGAGGAGGTTTTCGTTTAAAACCAATTAGTCCAATTGATGCGTCCACCTTTACTCGCGTTGAAAACACCGCTTTGGTTCTAAATACTCCTTTCACCATGATTAAGTCTTTCAACCAAGAATCCTTGGAAGAAAAACATTATTTTAATCCAGAAACAGAATTAAAATATTTTAACCCGATACAAAGTTCTCAACCTCAAAAATTATTTCAAGAAAAGCCGAATGTTGTTGTAATTATTCTTGAAAGTTTTGGAAATGAATGGGTTGGAGCTGCTGGAGCTGAAAAGTCATTTACACCTTTTTTAGATTCTTTAAGTAAAAAAGCTTTGTACTTTAAAAATGGAATTGCGAACGGGAAAAAGTCAATTGAAGCTGTTCCTTGCATCGTTTCTTCCATTCCATCACTTCTTGATAATCCTTATATTTCTTCTAAATATGGCACGAATACAATCAATTCGCTTGCTACAATTTTAGGAAAACAAGATTACGAAACGGCATTTTTTCATGGGGCAACCAATGGCTCCATGCGCTTTGATGGTTTTGCTGCTCAAGCGGGATTTAAGCATTATTTCGGAAGAAAAGAATACAACAATGACGCTCATTTTGATAAAACATGGGGAATTTTAGATGAATATTTTAATCCATGGACGGCAAAAAAGTTAAGCGAATTTAAAAAACCTTTCTTTGCAACCTTGTTTACTTTGTCTTCACATCACCCGTATTTTATCCCAAAACATTTGAGAGGAAAACTCAGAAAAGGACCTCAACAAATCTGTGAATCAATTCATTACGGTGATTATAGTTTGGAAAAATTTTTCAAGGAAGCAAAAAAACAAGCGTGGTATGATAACACCATTTTTGTAATATGTGCCGATCACACTTCATCTACCAATAGTGAGATTTACAACCAACGTAGTGAAATGTACAAAATTCCAATTCTTATTTTTGGTGGAAACAATCAAATTAAATCCAAAAAAGAAACGGAAGTTTTTCAACAACTTGATATTTTGCCAACTTTATTGGATCTGTTAAACTTGGAGACAAAGTTTTATGCTTACGGAAAATCCTATTATAACACGAAGCGTGAGGCTGAAGCAATTACTTACATAGAAGGAACATACAATTATTTTTCGCCGAAACACATGATGACTTTTTCTAATGATCAAGTTAGAAATTACTACAACATCGAAGAAGTCATAAAAAACACACCAGATTCGCTTAATTTTTATCTAAAAGCGAGTAAAAAATATGAAAAGAGATTAAAAGCGATGATTCAACGTTACCATCGTGACTTAATTATGAACCAAATGTATATTCGATGAAGAAAAAAATTCGGTTCATAATAAATCCAATTTCTGGTGTGGGGAAAAAAGGCGAAATTCCTGGTTTGATTCAACAGCATTTGCATCATGATTTGTTTGAATATGAAATAGTTTATACGCAATACCGCAAACATGCAAAATTGATTGCGAGTGAATCTTCCAAGTTAGGATTTGATATCGTTTGTGCAGTTGGAGGTGATGGTTCCGTTCATGAAGTTGGAACCGCCTTAATTGGAACAAAAACTGCACTTGCTATCATCCCTGTTGGATCTGGAAATGGTTTAGCAAGACATTTAAAAATCCCTTTGGATATCGTTGATTCCATAAAAAATATCAATAATTCTTGTGATTTCATCATGGATACCGTTTTGGTGAATGACAAGCCTTTCTTGGGTACTGGTGGATACGGTTTTGATGCAGAAATTGCCAAAAAATTTGACCATACCAAAACGAGAGGTTTTTGGGGTTATGTCAAACTTGTAAGTAAAGAATATAGAAAATACAAGCCAATTGAAGTTGAAATTAGCGATGAAAAAAACACATCCAAAATGGACGTCGTATTATGTACTTTGGCTAATTCCTCTGAATTCGGAAATGGATTTTGCGTTTCACCAAGGTCTTCCATTAGGGATGGAAAGGTTGAAATTTGCATCTTAAAACCTTTTCCATTTTGGAAAACCTTATTTATTCTTTATCGTTTTTTCAATAACTCGATTCACAAAAGTAAGTACGTTGAAATACGGTCAATTGAAAAAATTAGAATCAAGGTTTTGAATCAATTGGCGCATTATGACGGAGAACCATTTAAGGTAAGAAAAGAATTAAATGTGCATGTAAAGGCAAAAAGTTTGAAGGTTTTAGTAGGAAAAAGTTATCAATCAAAAATTAAGTAATTATGGAATTCATAGAAGTAGATTTAGAAACAATTTTACCAATTTTAGATAAATTGAGTCCAGAAACAAAAGCACTTTGGGGAAAAATGAGTGCGCAACGTATGGTTGAACATTTAACGGATAGTGTTAAAGTTGCTACTGGTGAGAATCCGCAAGAATTGATTGTTGAAGAAGAAAAAATTCCGAGAATGCTTGCTTTTCTTGATTCTGACAAAGAAATGGCACAAAACATTCAAGTTCCATTTGCAAAGGAAGATGAAGTTTTACGTCATGAAGAAATTGAACTTGCCATTGACGAATTTGTTGAAACTTTTATTGAGTTTGAAGAATTGTACGAACAAAATCCAAACTTAACGCATGTTCATCCATATTACGGACCATTGAATTTTGAACAATGGAAAAGATTGAACGCTAAACATTTAACGCACCATTTTAAGCAATTTGGATTGATTTAATTTCAATTATTATTTCATCTTATCCGCTTCTTCGCGAGAAAGTTTAAAATCCGGATTGTATTTTAAGGCTTTTGCAAAAGATTTTAAAGCATTCGTTTTGTCTCCCTTTGTTTTGTAACAAAGTCCTAAGTTATGCCAAGCTTTCACAAATTGTGGTTCCATGTCCAATGCTGATTGATAATAGTAAATCGCACTATCAACTTGATTTTGATGAAATTGTTTAATATAGGCTTGATTGAAAAGTGCCAAGTAATATTTATTATCCGTTTGAATTAAATCGCGGTAAGCAAGCATTGCTTCGTCATATTTTTCAAGCATCTGCAAAGAATAGGCAATTCCGTATAATGCGTCAGTTGATTTTGGGTCTAATTCAGCAGCAGTTCGAAAGTATTCCAATGCAAAAGGATATTTTTCATCTTCAGTGTAAATCCAAGCAAGTTGCAAATAAGCTTCAAAAAACTTAGGATCTTGCTGCACTGCTGTTTCATAGGAAGAAATAGCTAAATCTCGTTTTCCGATTGTTAGGTAATTTGTTCCCTTCATAATATAAGCATCTCGGTAGTGCTTATCCATTTTTAGAACTTCATTGATGTATTTAAAAGATTTTTCAAACTCACCTTGTTGTGTATAGGTGGAAGCAAGTGCAATATAGGCTTTTTTGTTAGAAGGCTGTTTTCTTAAAATATACAAAAAGTGTTTTTGAGCATTGTCGACATCAGCAATGGAACGTGTTGCGATGTTATTCATAGCATTTGCGTATAAAAATCGAGCATCAACGTTTAGAGAGTCTAAGCGAAATGCCTTAGCTCCCACATTTAATGCTTTGTCGTAGACATAATTATCTAAGTATCTATTTCCTTGTTTCACCAAAAGAGGAACGCTGTCTGGATAAATTTCAACCAAACTATCCAAATTTAGATTTTTACTAGCAATTTTGGTGTTTTCACCACAACTGATCAACAAAAAAAGAGAACATAAAAGGTAATAATACTTCATAATACTTTTTGATTTCCTTGTAAAGTTATTTTAAATAATTTAATTTTTGCAAACTTAGTTACTAAGTGTTATTTCTATTTATTTTTCGGTTATAAAACGGGAATTTACTCATTTCACAAACAAAATTTCATAAAAAAAGGCTGAAAAAATTCAACCTTTAAGTTCTTTATTTTTGAAAAATTAGGAAATAAATTTAGCTTCAAAACAAGAATACTTATTTTGCACTAAACGATTTTCCTAAATTAATTTTCTTCGTCTTCGTCAAAAATTCTTTTTGGGCGAATTTTTGCAAATACTCCTAAAGAAATCCAGAACGGTACAATAAATCCTAGTAAAAAGAACAATAACCAAAATGCCATTCCTCCGATTAAAAAGAAGATTGTCATACCTAATCCACTAATATCCATATATTTTGTTTTAAATTAATTGCTATTCTTGCCGTAAAATTAGTAAAATATTTTAATTGACAAAAAGAAAAGTGTTTAATTAGAAAAATTCTTAATTACAACCAGTATTTTGCGATTCTTTTTGGCATCTTTTTTCTCAATTTTTTCACTACTTCATCTCTTGAGGCAATTCCACCAATTTTGATCATATCGTAGGCAACAAATTGTCCGTTGCGGTAAAAATTAAATTCAAAAGTTACGGATGCGATTTCATCGCGGTAAAGCGGAAAAAGATGACCAACTCCTAATTCCGTTTTAAAATCATTGTGCATCGTTGCCGCTTTAAATTTATTATCATATCCTCTTACGGAAATCAAAACATAGGTATCAAAGCCTTTTGCTGCGATTGCTTTTTGTATGCTATCGTAAGCCAAATGTGCAATATCAGCTCCCTGTTTTTGGGCATTTAAAGAAGCCATTGTTTTTATTCCAACATTCGCGAAAATTTCAGCAAAATTAATTTCAGCAGTAAATCTATCTTCTGGTCGATCCAATTGAGCTACAACTACTACATTTTTGAGATCCAATTTATCTAATTGTGCAAAAATTCCGACACTTGAAATTAAAAAACTGAATAAGATTACTACTTTCATAATTTATAAATTAAAATATTTCTTTGGCAATTGCTTTCACTGAACCTGATGTTGACATGGTGTAATAATGAATACACGGAACATTATTTGCTTTCAATTCTCTTGATTGATGAATTCCCCACTCAATTCCAACTTGCGCAATTGCTGCGTTATCTTTACATTTCACAATTTCTTTCGATAATTCTTCTGGAAAATCAATGTGGAAAAACTTCGGTAAGAAAGATGCGTGTTGAATTGTTTTAATTGGTTTTAAACCTGGAATAATTGGAATCGTAATCCCAATATTTCTGCATGCTTCCACGAATTCAAAATACTTTTTATTATCGAAAAACATTTGCGTAACGATGTAGTCAGCACCAGCATCAACTTTTGCCTTGAGATGAATCAAATCAGTTGACAAATTCATTGCCTCAAAGTGTTTCTCAGGATAACCAGCGGCACCAATACAAAAATCTGTTGGCTCCAATTGGTAATCTTCAGTCATGTAATTTCCTTTGTTCATTGCTACCACTTGATTAATTAAATCAACAGCATAAGCGTGACCTTCAGGATGTGGCTTGAAATTGGATTCAGTCTTAACAGAATCACCACGTAAAGCTAATACATTATCAATTCCTAAAAATTGTAGGTCAATCAAAGCATTTTCAGTTTCTTCCTGGCTAAATCCACCACAAATTAGGTGGGGAACAGCATCCACTTGGTATTTATTCATGATTGCAGCACAAATACCTACAGTTCCAGGTCGTTTACGAATTGCAATTTTTTCCAGCAATCCTTTTTCTCTTTCCTTGTAAATATATTCTTCTCGGTGATAAGTTACATTGATGAATTTTGGTTTGAATTCCATCAAGGGATCAATTCCATCATAAATTGATTGGATGCTTTTTCCTTTTAAAGGAGGTAAAATTTCAAATGAAAAAAGAGTAGATTTTGATGCGTTTAAATGTTCAATAACTTTCATTCTGGAAAAAATTCTTTAACTTTTAATAATTAATGTTAGCAAAACCGAAAGAAGAATTCAACTTGCGGGTGCAAAGATAATAAATTTCAAGGAGTTGATTGCTTTTCAATTCCTAGAATAAGCAATTTCAACCTATTTTTCGGATTGCTTCTCGTCTGGCTAATCCTTCCAAATTAATTTCATTTACAAATTCCACTACTTTTTCTGGAAAAACATCAGCATAAGAACGTAAACTCCATCCAATTGCTTTTTGAATAAAAAATTCTTTATTTGCTTGAAATTGAACAACTAAAGATTTTAATAATCCAAAATTGACTTGATTTTTGTACTTCAATTGATAAATCAAGGTACTGCGATTTAACCATATATTTTCAGAATTTCTCCAGTTTTCAATTGCAGCTTCTAGTTTATGAGGAAATAGCAAAAAATAGCTGCCCAAGTAATTGGAAGCAATTAAATCAACTGTGTCCCACCAAGACTTTTGAGTAATTAACCATCCTAAAAAATCTAAATCTTCTTCAAGCCACTCTTTCTTTTTCCATTTTTTTATAAAATCAATGGCGGTATATTGAAATTCTCGCTCTTCTTTTTGCCATAATTCTTGGACCAATTCTCGTTTTTCTTCCCCAGTTAAATCAGGCAGTTGAATAATCCAATCCGCTTGAATTTCTTTTCGAAGTGGAGAAGGCAAACCAAGAAATGTAAATTTACCTTTCATATAATTTGACATTTCTTCCGCCTTCAAAGAATTGGCTTCTTTCCTAAATTGAGTATCTAATTCTGAACAGAGAGTTAAAACCTGAGACATACAATTTTCAATCTTTGATAATCAATTGAAAACCTTTTCCGTGTACGTTCATGATTTCAATTCGCTCATCTTCTCGCAATAATTTTCTTAATTTTGCGATATAAACATCCATGCTTCTTCCATTGAAATAATTATCATCTCCCCAAATCGCTCTAAGCGTTGCTTGTCTGTCTAAGATTTCATTTTGATTTTTGCACAACAATTTCAATAATTGATTTTCTTTAGTTGTCAATTTTGTTGGTTCGCCTTGCGTGTAAAGTAATCTTGACTGTGCATCAAATTTTATTTTTCCAACGTGGTAAACATCATCTTCAACAACTTGGCCAGCATCGGATGTTCTGCGCATAATTGCTTCAATTCGAGCTAACAACTCTTCCATCGAAAATGGTTTCGTCATGTAATCATCAGCACCAATGGAAAAACCTTCTAACTTATCCTCTTTCATTGATTTTGCTGTCAAAAACAAAATTGGAACATTTTTATCAATTTCACGAATTTCTTTTGCCAAGGTAAATCCATCCATTTCTGGCATCATGACATCAAAAATGCAAAAATCGAAACGTGAAAGATTAAATTGTTCGAAAGCTTGTTTACCATTTCTGGTTAATTCAACATGAAAACCCTTTGATTTTAAAAATGAATGCAACAACAAACCCAAGTTGTCGTCGTCTTCTGCCAGTAATATGTTTAACTTTTTGTCCATAATAATTATTTATCAGTGTTTATATTCAGGAATTTGAATTGTAAAAGTGGAACCTTCATTTAGTTTACTTTTTACGAGAATATTCCAATTATTTAATTTAACGATTGCTCGCACATAACTTAATCCCAAGCCAAATCCCTTCACATTGTGCACGTTACCTGTTGGAACACGATACAATTTATCAAATATTTTGTCGATGTGATCTTTCGGGATTCCAATTCCTTTGTCTTGTATACAGATGTGAACTTTGTGGTTTTCTTTCTTCAAAAAGACGTCAATTTTTGGAGCATCTTTGCTGTATTTGATTGCATTATCAATTAAGTTTGTGATGATATTTGTTGTATGCACCCTGTCTCCCAAAATAAAAACCTGTTCATTAGGAATGTGTTTATTGACACTTCCATTTAAGTTCGAAACACGAAATTGCGCATGCTGACAAATGGTATTGATTATTTCATTCAAATTTAAGCGCTCTTTTCTTTGATTTAATTCACCGCGATCAATGATTGCACTTTGCAAAATCCGTTCCACCAAAACCTCCAAACGTTTATTCTCATCCGCAATCATTTTGATAAAAGGAACTGATTGGTTGGATTTATCTTTGACCATATCACTGTCATTCAGAGCTTCACACGCCAATGAAATCGTTGAAATTGGAGTTTTGAATTCATGCGTCATATTGGAAATAAAATCATTTTTCATCTCACCTAATTTCTTTTGGGTGAGAATTGTTTTAAACATGAATGAAAAAGCAACCACGATTAGCAAGACCAAACCTACATTTACAATCAACATAGAACCCATTTCCTTAAAAACAAAGGAATTTTTAGATGGGAAACTTAAGTATAAATTTAATCGTTCATCTAAAATATTCTGTGGGTAAAGTGTTGTTTTTGAATTTTTTAAGGTATCTAGTTTTAAATTATATTTTTTACTTGCAAATTTGAATTTTATTGGTTCACTTTCTTCATCGGTGACAAGGAATTCATAATTTGAAGGAAGTTTAGCGGCACGAACTTCATGAGCAATTACTGAATCTAAAAACAAAATATCGATGCGTTTGGAAGGTTCGGCGTAGACATTATTTCGAAATGCCTCCACCATCATTTCATTGATAAATTTAGCTTTTTTAAAAATTTGCTGCATTACACGTTGATCAAGCTGAATGGAGACAGAGGTTGAATCGTTGTTTGGTAACATTCCTGCTTCCTTGTTGAATAATTGACGAATATGACGCACATCACGAGCCAAAACTCGATGTTCGGCTGTTAATCCAGAAATTGAATCAAAGGATTTCCCTTTAATAATGAGGAAATTTTTTATTTCTCCATCCTCTAATATACTCGTATCTTTGATTGAAATCGACTCCTGGGCAGCGAGCAAATTTTGAAATTCTTCCTTCAAAATGTCTTTATATTGTCCACTAAAGTCTTTGTTCACAACTTGCAGATATTTTCGAATATCATCTGCTTTTTCGTGACGAACCGCAATGCGATCCAATAAAGTTTGAACTTGGTTTTTGAATTGATTTAATTTTCTATCGTACAATTGAGCTGTTTGAAACAATTGAATAATTAGTAAGGCAATCATAGCGACGCTTACAAGCAAAACGATAAAATTTATCCGTATCTTTTTCAAAAAAACAATTTTAAATGTTCAACGAATGTAATTCAAACAATTTATTATTGCTTTATGCTTAACTTTTTTTAACACTAAGTAGATTAAATTTTATAAGTTTGTACTTCAACAAAAAAGGTATTCTCAGTGATAAGTATTTGTATTCCTGTCTATAATTTCGATGTAAGATCGCTTGTTAGTGCCTTAATACAGCAGGGTCAAAAATTAGATGAAGGATTTGAAATCATAGCAATTGATGATTGTTCAAATGAACATTATAAAACCATAAATGAAAAAATATTATCACAGGTAAATTATATCCAACTAGAAAAGAATATTGGCAGATCTAAAATACGTAATCTTTTTTTAAACTATACTCAATTTGAAAATCTACTTTTTCTAGATTGTGATTCTTACATCATCAGTGATTTTTTTTTAGAAAACTATCTAACGAAAATTAAAAAAAATAATTTTCAAATTGTTTTTGGAGGAAGAATTTATCCTGATAAATGTCCATCCAGAAAGCAAAAATTAAGTTGGAAATACGGGAGTTTAATTGAAAGTAAAAATGCTGAAACAAGAAAGAAGCGTCCTAACAAATCATTCATGACCAATAACTTCTTGATCAAAAAAAGTTTATTGGAAAAAATTAAGTTTGATGAAAACCTAATAAAATATGGACATGAAGATACACTTTTTGGTTTTGAATTAATGTTAAACAATGTAGAAATTAAACATATTGAAAATCCCATTTTAAATGGCGATATTGAAACGAATGAGGTTTATTTGAGAAAAACGGAACAGGGAATAAATAACCTAATATTTATTTTGGAAAATAGCAATAAGAAAGAACTATTTATTAAAAACGTTAGTTTACTCAAATACTATTCAAAATTAAAGACAAAGAAATTATTGATAATTTACAAATTAATTTATTTTTTACTTCAATTTCCGATACAATTCCTATTAAAACAAGGTTTTGTAAATTTAAAATTATTTAATTTTTACAAGCTAGGATATTTCCTTCAACATTACAAATAGATCTTTTTTAGGGTTTCAATTTCCTTCTCCCAACACAATTCTTTGGCGGCAATTTTGGAGTTTTCAATATAGTTGTGCATTAAGTCATCATTGGTTATCAAATTTTGAATTGCATTGGCAATCGTTTTTGAATCAACCGAGCTGATTATTACACCTATATTATACGTTTCAACTATTTTTTTAATTTCTGGTAAATCGCAAGTTAGTACAGGTAAATTGCAAGAAATATAGTCAAACAATTTATTAGGCAAAGCATATTGATAATTCAAATTTGTTGCTTTCTCCAAACTTACTCCGAGGTGCGCCTTTTGAGTATATTGTTTTAATTGATCAAAAGGAATTTTTCCAATAAATTTAACTTTGTTTTCAAGTTTTAAATTCAAAACTAAGTTTTTAATTTCATTTTCAATATCACCACCTCCAATGATTTGTAATTCAATATCTTCGAGGTAAATAAAAGCTTCTATTAATTCCTCCAACCCTCGATCTTTATTGAGTGCTCCTTGATACAAAACCGTCTTTTTTGAATGTTTTATCACGGTTTCGAGCTTACTATAAAAAGGAACATTTTTGACACTCATTACTGGGACATTGTATTTTTGTTCGAATACTTTTGCTAAACTTTCATTTACAGTATAAATGTGCTTTAAGTTTGGAAAAATTGCTTTTTCAATCCTTTCCCAAACTTTTTTCACAAATGGTCGATTATTTAACTCTGGAACCTCCGTGAAATATTCATGCGTATCGTATACTAATTTGGTTTTTTTTATCTTTGAAATTAAATAATTAGGTAATAAGGTGTCTAGGTCATTTGAAAGTAAAACATTGGCTTTATTGAACAACAAATAAAAAAATAAACGAAGATTATAGTTGGCATAAAAAAGCATTCCCTTTGTAAAAAGAAGACGAAATCTTTTTGTTTTATATTCTCTATTTATGTCTTGGCTAGTTTTTAGTTTTCTACCAACTAAAGTGACATCAAAATTATTCTGAAGCAAAAAAGTACATACTTTATGGACGCGTTGATCCACAACTAAATCATTCGTTACACTAACAATAATTTTTTGCTTTTTCATTAATAATTAATTGTTTGTTCTACGTGATTTTCACCAAAAGCATAAGGAATATAAGCTAGAGACGGAATTTCGTTTGTAATTATTACTTGACCGCTTTTCCCTAAAGATATCGAACCGTGGGTTTCTGAAATCCCCATGGCGTATGCAGCATTAATGGTGAGAGCGTTTAAGGCTTCTTCTGGTGTCAATTTCATTTTGATGCAAGCTAAACTCATTACCATCTGCAAATTTCCAGTGGGTGTGGTACCAGGATTAAAATCACTTGCCAAAGCAATGCCCAAACCAGCATCGATCATTTTTCGAGCATCTGCATAAGGAATTGAAATAAAATGAGAGCAACTTGGTAATAAACAAGGCATGCAAGTTGAGTTTTTAAGTGCTTCAATGTCTTTGTCAGAAATTTCTTCTAAATGATCAACAGAAATTGCATCCAATTCAATTGCTTTTGAAACTCCATCCAAAATTGAAAATTGGTTTACGTGTACTTTTGGAATTAATCCATATTTTTTTCCGGCGATTAAAATTTCTTCCATTTCTTCTAAGGAAAAATAATTTCTTTCACAAAATACATCAATATAATCTGCTAATTTTTCTGCTGCAATTGTGGGCAACATTTCGTTAATTAAGATGTCTATATATGCTCGGTGGTTTTCCTTGTATTCTTTTGGGAATGCATGAGCTCCTAAAAATGTTGCTTTAATTGGGAAATTTACATTTTCTTTAATTCTTTTGATGACACGCAACATTTTTATTTCTGCATCAAAACTTAATCCATAGCCAGATTTTATTTCCAATGCTCCCGTTCCATATCTATTCAGTTTTTTGATTCGTTTCATGGCCTCCTCAAAAAGTTCTTCTTCTGATTTTTCTGCTAGTTTCTTTGCTGAATTTAAAATCCCACCACCTTTCAGAGCAATTTCTTCGTAGCTTAATCCTTTTATTCGATCTACAAATTCTTCCTCACGAGATTTTGCAAAAACAACATGTGTGTGTGAATCACAAAAGGCTGGCAAAACAAATTTTCCTTCTGCATCAATTACCTCTACCTCTCGCCAATCAGTAATTCCTTCCCAGTCCGACATCGCACCATAAGCAACAATAACATTGTTTTCAATGGCCAAAAAAGCATTTTCAATTTGCGGAATGGTTTTCATATCATTACCTAGAATTCTTTTTGGTAAATTTTCGCCGCATTGCAACAAACTCTTAATGTTTTTAATTAAAATTTTACTCATGACTTAAAAAGTGGACTACAAACTATTAATAAGAACTTCAAAAAAAATAAAAATTATACTTTTTTTCAAAATTACGTAAAAATTCAAAAAAAACTATTATTTTTGCAGTCCAATTAATTCAAGGATTATTTTTTGATTAATTGCCCGAGTGGCGGATCCCGATAATTATCGGGAGGTAGGCGCTCGATTAAATGCCAGAGTGGTGGATCCCGATAGGTATCGGGAGGTAGACACTCGATTAAATGCCCAGGTGGCGGAATTGGTAGACGCGCTGGATTCAAAATCCAG
>CAZHLZ010000011.1:0-25641 GCA_964532475.1 uncultured Chitinophaga sp. | reverse complement strand
CAAGTTGTAAATATTCATCTTCGCTAATTGGATTATTATTTTTGTCAATTATTGCTTTAAGTCTCATTTCTAGTTCGTAAATTGGTGATAGCTCAAAATATTCAGGTTTTGACCAATTGGTTGAAAATTCATAAATTGAATGAAGAAAAATACTAATTTTTTGACCTTTTTCGTCTTCAATTATCAAATACTTATTAATTCCTTGAGAAATAATTTCGATTTCATCATATAATCCATTTTCATATGGCTTTCTAAAAAGAAATGTGCCTTCTTTTTTAAGGTTTACATCATAACCAGAAATAAAACTTGAAGGATGAATTTTAAAATCCTCTTCTTTCATTCCGTAACCAAACTCCAAACAGTCTAAGGTACCCCCCAGAATAATTGACCTATTACCTAGACTTGCCTTGCAACAGCCTTCTATCCAGACAGTTGATTGAAATTGAATTAAGCCAGAGTGATAAAACGATTCAGGAGATAAATATGTAAAGTCATTTTTGTCATTACAATTTCTACTTTTCTTAATTTTTCCCGTAATCTCTTTTAAAAAATTTCTCATTAAGCCATATCCCTTATTTGGAAGATGGTCAAATGAATAAGCAATTAAAGTATTTTTTTCATACCAGTCACTACCCCGATATAGCCCAAAAGTCATCCAACTCCAGCTAGGACTCAACCAGTCAATTCCTTTCTCAAAAAAACAATTTTTTGACATAGTATTACTTCCGCTTGACGTTTCTTCAAAGAGATTCCCATTGAGATAATATTGTGGAGAAACTTCTAACTTTATTAATATATCGTCAAAAGTTTTTTTTCCTAAAAACTTTTTTATTGTTAATTTTCTGATTGGGTTTTCCATATTTAAGTTTTTAATTATCTAATTGCTTGTTAATGAAAATAGGTATACCCACAATTCTCATTAATACATTGATATTCAACTGAAATTATTTTTTTGATTGTATTAACCTTTCTTGTTAGGAGATTCTGTTTTAACTCGCAACCACAATCAGGACAAGTTTGAGCCTTGTTTTCAATTTTCATACTTAAGAAGGTTTAATTTCAATACTATCAATTAAAATGTTTATTCTAGTCACAATACCTTCAAGCTTTTCTTTTAATTCAACTTCATTTATATTTTTTAAAATTATTTTAAGTTCCTCAATGTATTATTGTGGTTCTAGAATTAATTTCATCGACTGATTTAAATTCTTTTTTGACTATGCTTTTTGAAAGCTATTCGTAATTGATTCTATCGACTTTACCAACAGCAAAATCATCAAACCTCAATTTAACCCATTCGTCTGGTGTTTCTGGATTTGCGCTGTAGGTTTTACTTTTATACCATAACCAAGATACATTAATTGAAAACAATTCTTGTTCTTCATCAGCAGTACCTAATCTTTTTTCAATAAAATCTCTTGGTTTACCGTAAAATATTTCTTCAAACTCATCACGAGAATAAATACTTATATCTTGATTGTCAATCTCCATTGTGCTATTTTTTTCATGATTACCGTTTCTACATCCAATAGATAAAATAATTAAAAATATTGATAATGAAATTTTCATTTTTAAATATTATTTAATCTTGTAACTCTTTAACCTTCCATTTTCCTTTTACCTTAATTAATTGCATGTCTATATCCCATAAACAGCCAGAAGAGTTTGCAGGTAAACCTTTACAACTTTCCGATGATGAGTTATAAGACATAATTGAATATATCCTCACATGGTTTTCATCTTCAAAATCACTTACAACTTTAGGCTTTGTAACATCATCTGCTGCTTGTCCTCTTTCTCCACCAACTATTTTCTCTGCAAGTTTATAATCCATTTTATTAAAGTCCTGTGTTAATCTTAAATTAATTTTTTTCCTTAATACCTCCTCTTTCCAAGCTTTGTCATAACTTACTTTGTTAGCTTTATAAAAAGCAATTGATTGTTTATCTAATATACCAACTTTACCTGCAACAGAATCATTGTACCCATGAAGAATTAGAGTTTCTATATCCCCTTTAATGTACGCTTCAGCATATTTTTTTGCAACAACCATAGGGTCATTCACCCCAGAATTTAATTCTCTGTATTTTATTTGGTTTTTCGCTTTGTCCTCCATTTGTAATTTTAAATTAGCCATAATACTATCGTTCTTGATTTTTTTTAGTTCATCGGCTTTTTCTCTATTAATTCGATTAGTGTTAGCAGCTACTTCCTCCTGCCAATTTTTTTTATTTTTTTCAAGGATTTGAATTTTCTGGTTGACTACACTTTTTTGTGGATGGTCATCTTTTATCATTGCATTGAACCATAGAATACTTGAGTCAGCAAAGATTGCAGATTTAGCAACATTTGCTTTGTTTTCATATATTCGTGCGAGATTTTCACTTGCACTAAACATATTATCCATTTCCATTAGAATAGCTTTGCTTGACCATTTACCATCTACAATATTTTGATTATAGTATTTGACTAATAATGGCAAGGCTTTCTCATCTTGTTTACTTTCAAGTAAAGTTTTAATTTCATTGTATTTAACTTTTTGTCCGTAAGAGTTCAATACAAATGTTAATAGAACTGACAATAGAATTATTTTTTTCATAATTATTTGAATTTAAGATTAATGAATAGTTATTCTTGAAGTAGGATTTTCTTCCCTTCAACAATTTTATATTTTTTCACAATTTATTTTTTTGGTATTTCTTAACTTTAACGCTCATCCTTTTCTTTAGGGATAAGACCAGACTCAATTATAGTTACCTCTACTAAATCTGCGTCATTCTCATTTTTTGGATGGAGAAATTAATCATTCTTCAATTGGGACTTCGTTAATTATTTCTCTAATAATTTTTCTTATTCCTTTTTCCATAATATATTTTTTAAGTCATTTTCCCTTTAATCAATCCAAAAAACAAAAGGTAAGTGTCATTTTAAAATTTTACTAGAATTTATTTCAAAAACACTTTCTCCTTCGCTGCTATCATAGGATTTTACGACCATTTTTTTTTCTTCTTGGCTATAAACTAATTCTAAACTTTGATAGATACCTTGACTTTCCATTCCACCACTAATAGCTATTTCTTTATTACAATCGAAGCTGAGATTGTTTCCTGACCAAATCCAGACAAACCATTGATATGATTTGTCTATTTGAAATTTTGAGCTTAAATAAATGGCGATTATTGGGTCTGCTTCTTCCGAAAACAATTGAATTACTAAATCATTTTTCCCATCCAAATCAAAATCTTTTTCACAGCTTTGCCCTTGTTCATTATTATTGTCTTTTAAAGAAAGACCAGATGGTAAAATTTTCAAATATTCTGTATTTTCTTGACAAGAAATTTGTATTGTGGTGATAAAGAAAATAAATGTAACGATTTGTTTCATGTTTTTGTTTTTAAGTCAATTTCCCATTAATCAATCCAAAAACCAAAAGGTAAGTGCCTTTTAATTATTTTTCAAAAATATAAATAAATCAGTTACAAACAATCTATTTACTACAATCTATTAAAATAAATTTGTTGCATGTAATTTTCGGGCATGGAAAAAAGGGTTCGAAAAAAAGCAATACCTCAAGAAGTGATAGACTTGGGTTTGAAGATTCGAGAAATTATTAACGAAAAAGGATTCAAAACAAGGGATGTTGCTTACGAAAGCGATATGGATGTGGAGAACTTTAGAAAGTATTTAAATGGTCGTCAGGAGATGAAAGTGAGCACTATGCTAAAAATTGCAAATGCACTTAAAGTTACTGTTGGTGAACTATTTGACCAAAAATTAAAGTAATTCTAAAATCTTTTTTGCACTTTCTCTGTAAGCAGATTCTTTATTCTTGCTAATTGTAGAAAGAATATCCAAGGCTTCCTCTTTATTCTCTAAAGATAAATAATTTAGAGCTGCTCTAAATTGAGCTTCATCATAGTAAATAGAATTTTCTCCAATTTCATTTAAAACATTAAGTGAAATTTGAAATTCTTTTTTCTCAAAGTAAATAAGACCAGCATAATAAATTGCTGTATCTGATTTTATTTTGTCAAGTTCGGTCAAAGCAACATCCCAATTTTCTAATTTGTACGCATTCATTGCATCATCATACTTTCCTTTGGAACTCATTTTAACTGGAAGTCCTTCATCTTGAACCCAATTTTCTTGAGCAAGTTGAGGCATAGTTAATTGATTATAAAAATGTTGATAGATAAAAACTCCCAAAATAATTGAAGCTGCAACAGCAGTTGATAGCCAAATTACTTTATTGTTTTTTGGTTTTATTGAAAGCTTCTTATCTAATTCTAAATCTAATTCTGAGAATTTTTGTTTCAACTCGTTTGCATAATGTTCTTTGATTCCAGTTTCAATTGATTTAAAAGTTTCAAATTGATTTTTAAAATCGGAATCATAAATTAACTGTGCTTCAAATTCAAGCATGGATTTTTTGTCCATCTCATGTGATAGATAATTTTCAAAAAGGGCTATATTTTTTTCTTCGATGTGCATTTAAAAAATAAAAATCATGGAAAGTTTTTTTAATTCTTCGATTAGTTTTTTCATACACACAGACTTTTTTGATTTAGCAGTGTCTGCATTTTTATAATTAAGTTCACGTGCAATAGACTCCATATCGAACTCATCGAAGTAATGCAACTTAAGCAACTTTTGACAATCTTCAGGCAACTTTGCAATTGCTTTACTTATTTGCTCCTTATTATAAATTTTATCTTCCTCCTCCATATAATCTCCAAGTTCATTACCCTTTATCACATGAATTAAATCATTGTAAGTAACAACACGAGATTCTTTTTTTATTAGATTGATGATTTTGAATTTTCCAATTTGAAAAAGATATGTTTTTAGGGAAGTATCTAATTCTGTTAATTGTCCTGAAATTATATTTTGATGAAAGCTAATCATTGCTTCCTGAAATGAATCTTTTGCTTGTTCGTCAGATGCTTTATAGTTTTTTGCACTCCATCTAATAAATTCATTTCTATACAATTTGTAAACTTCCAGCAACGGTTTTTCATCTCCATTCCGAATTTTTAAAATTATATTGTTTGAATTTGCTAGCACTTATTAAATTTTGTTTTGCAATAATAGTTAAAAAGTATATATATTTTTTATATTTATGCCCAACACCTCATGAAATTTCACCAAAATGAATAAAAAATCCCTTTCAGAAAGAGATATTTGCACAAAGTTTATTACACCAGCATTAGAAAATGTAGGATGGGATAAGCATTTGCAAATTCTGGAAGAAGTTTCTTTTACTGACGGAAGAATTTATGTTCGAGGAAAATTTACAGCCAGAGGTACACGTAAAAGAGCAGATTATATATTATATTACAAACCGAACATTCCAGTTGCAATAATTGAAGCAAAAGATAATAAGCATTCTGTTAGAGCTGGAATTCAGCAAGGATTAGATTACGCCAAAATTTTAGATATTCCCTGTGTTTTTAGTAGCAACGGGGATGGTTTCCTTTTTCATGATAAAACTGCAGAGGGAGAAGACATTGAAAGAGAACTTTCAATGGATGAATTTCCTTCTCCTAAAGAATTGTGGGAGAAATACAAAAAGTATAAAGGAATTGAAACACCGAGAGAAGAAAAGATAGCTTCTCAAGATTATTTTTTGGATGGTAGTGGACGAAATCCAAGATACTATCAGCAAATTGCAGTTAATAGAACTGTTGAAGCAATCGCAAAGGGACAGAATCGAATTTTGTTGGTAATGGCGAC
Source organism: uncultured Chitinophaga sp. (assembly GCA_964532475.1). GTDB lineage: Bacteria > Bacteroidota > Bacteroidia > Flavobacteriales_D > Crocinitomicaceae > M2408. Next base: position 19,908 of record CAZHLZ010000011.1, on the reverse strand, counting down.
TGGAACAGGGAAAACATACACTTCGTTTCAAATTATTCATAGGCTTTGGAAAAGTGGTGAGAAAAAAAGAATCTTATTTTTAGCAGATAGAACAGCTTTAATTGACCAAACGAGAAGAGGTGATTTCAAACATTTTAAGGATAAAATGACTGTTGTAAAAAGCAGACAGATTGATAAATCGTTTGAAATTTATTTAGCATTATACCAGGGATTAACTGGAACGGATGATACAGCAAATGCTTACAAACAGTTCTCACCAGATTTCTTTGATTTAATTGTTATTGATGAGTGTCATCGAGGAAGTGCTAGAGAAGATAGCAATTGGCGTGAAATTTTAAGTTATTTTGGAAATGCAACCCATGTTGGTTTGACAGCAACTCCAAAAGAAACAGAAGAAACAAGTAACATCGAATATTTTGGAGACCCTGTTTATACATATTCACTTAAACAAGGAATTGACGATGGGTTCTTAGCTCCATACAAAGTGGTAAGAGTTTCTTTGAATGTTGATGCTGAAGGTTGGAGACCAAATAGTGGGCAATTAGATAAAGATGGAAATCCAATTGAAGACAGAATTTACAATAGAAGAGATTTTGACAGAAAGTTAGTGATTGATGAGCGAACTGATATTGTTGCTCGGAAATTAACTGAATTTCTGAAAGGAACAAATCGTTTTGCGAAGACCATTGTATTTTGTGTGGATATTGACCATGCAGAAAGAATGCGTTCTGCTTTAGCAAAATACAATGCAGATTTGGTGGCTGTGAACCATAAATACGTAATGCAAATTACAGGGGATAATGATGAAGGAAAACGAGAATTGGACAACTTTATCAATCCTGAAGAACGTTATCCTGTTATTGCAACAACTTCTGAATTAATGACAACTGGCGTAGATGCGCAGACTTGTCAAGTGATAGTGTTGGATGCAAATATCAATTCGATGACCAAGTTCAAACAAATTGTTGGTCGTGGAACTCGTATCAATGAAGAGTTTGGGAAATTGTATTTTACAATCCTTGATTTTAGAAACGCAACTGATTTATTTGCTGACCCTGATTTTGATGGTGAACCAATAAGAATCAAACCCGTTTCTGAAGATGTTGATTTAGAACACATCATTGAAGAAGAGATGGAAATTGAAGAACCAATTATTGATATTGAATCTGGAGAAGAAATAATAATTTCTCCGCCAGAATACAGAACTCCAGAGCTTCTGCTACAAACATTTGAAGAGCCAAGACAAAAGCAATATGTAAACGGTGTCGATGTTTCTATTTTGATTAGTAGAGAAATGTATTTTGACAACAATGGAAAACCAATAACGATAAGTTTAAAAGACCATACAAAGGACATTATAAGTAAACAATATAAATCTTTGGAGGATTTTTTAACAGTATGGAATAAAACTGAACGTAAAGAAGCCATAATTGCTGAGCTAACTAACCAAGGAGTTATGGTAGAAGCTTTGAAGGATGCCGTAAACAAAGAGGTAGATTTATTTGATTTGATTTGCCACGTAGCTTATGACCAACTACCGCTAACTAGAAAAGAAAGAGCAAACAATGTTAAGAAAAGAAATTACTTCACCAAGTATGGTGTGCAAGCTCGCAAAGTCTTAGAAGCACTTTTGGACAAATATGCTGATGAAGGAATTGAGAATATTGAAACATTGGAAATCCTAACCGTTCCACCGCTTGACCAATTTGGTTCTTTAATTGAAATCATTAAAGAATTTGGTAGTAGAGATAAATATTTAGAAGCAGTAAAAGAATTAGAAAACGAATTATATAAAATAGCGTAATGACTGAAATCTATAAAAGTAATTATTATGAAAGTGTATATAATATGTATACTTTAGATAATAATTACGAACTAAAACAATTTATTAATAATTTAACTGAAGAAGAAATTTTGACTTACGTTCCTTTTGATAAGGAGGCATATGATAATACCATAGGACTTGGAGGAAGTGAAACAGTTGAGAAAGAAATTGAAGATTTCAAAAGTAATCTCAGAATGACGAATATTGAACCTAAAGTAAATAATCATCATTATTTCTATCTAGTGCATGACAATGAAATTATTGGAAAAGCCACTTTGAGAATAAATATATCAGGGCCATGTAAAAATTTATTTTTTGAATTCTTTTATTTGTCAGACCCAGAAAGAAACAAGGGATTAGGAACAATCTTTTTTGTAGAGGTTTTAAAAATGATAAATAAAACAAATCACATCGATGAAATAAAATGTCAAGTTTCTGATGTAAACATATCAATGATAAAATTATTAGAAAAATTAAACTTTAGTAAGTAATAAATGAGCAACATAGGAGGAGTAATAAAATCAATAAGAGATATTTTTCGTAAAGACCCAGGTCTTAGTGGAGATGCACAACGCATCGAACAATTAGGATGGTTAATTTTTTTGAAGTTATTTGATGATAAAGACCAAGAGAAAGAAATTCTAGACCCGAAGTATGACTCTCCGATCCCACAGAAATTTCAGTGGCGAAGTTGGGCAGGAAATGATGAAGGTATGACAGGTGACGAATTGATTAACTTCGTCAATAACGAATTATTTCCAACTTTAAAAAACTTACCAGTTGCTTTAGATAACAAGATTGGTTTTATCATTCGTAACATTTTTGATGGTACGAATAACTACATGAAAAGCGGAACAACTTTTCGACAGTCCATAAATAAATTAAACGAAATAGATTTTAATAGTAGTAAAGAACATCATGTTTTTAATGCAATTTACGAAGATGTACTTCAAGGACTTGCAACAAAAAAAGATACTGGCGAATTTTACACACCAAGAGCAGTAACACAGTTTATTGTGGACATGGTTAATCCGCAATTGGGAGAAAAAATTATTGACCCCGCTTGTGGAACAGCAGGATTTTTGGTTTGTGCAATAGAACATTTAAAAACTCAAGTTAAAAATATTGCTGACCGTAAAACACTTCAAGATACGATACTTGGTTCGGAATTAAAACCACTTCCGTATATGTTGAGTGTGGTGAACTTAATTACACATGACATCGATGTACCTCAAATTGAGAACATGGATGCTTTGAGTCGTGAGTTAACTTCTATCAAACAAAAAGACAAAGTTGACATTATTGTTGCAAACCCTCCTTTTGGTGGAGTTGTTGGTGATGGAATGGAAACCAATTTCCCATTAAATTATAGAACCAAAGAAAGTGCAGACCTCTTTTTGATTTTGTTTATACAAATGCTTAAAGAAGGAGGACGTGCAGGAATTGTTTTACCTGATGGAAGTTTAACGGGTGAAGGAGTGAAAGCTCGTGTAAGAGAAAAATTACTAAAGGATTGTAATGTACATACTATTGTGCGTTTGCCTCAATCTGTTTTTGCGCCTTATGCAACGGTTAATACCAATCTTATCTTTTTTGAAAAAGGTAAACCTACCAAAGAAATTTGGTATTACGAACATACTTTGCCTGAAGGAGCTAAAGCTTATAGTAAAACTAAGCCAATAAGACTTGAAGAGTTTGAACCAATTAAATCTTGGTGGAAAAATAGAGCTGAAAGTGAGGTTTCTTGGCGAATAGATTTGAAATCAATAATTGAAAGAGGATTTGATTTGGATATAAAAAATCCAAACAAAAAAGTCGAAGAAATTTCTTATGACAGAACTTCTATCCTTTCAAAGATTGAGAGCAATCAAGAAAAAATATCTCAAATCATAAACGAATTAAAAGATTTAGTTTAATTATGAAATATAGATTAGGAGATATTTGTACAATTTCGAAAGGAGCAACTGGAATAATGAAGGCAATTCCAGGACCTTACCTTATGATTGCTTTAGGAGAAGCAAATAAAACGCATAACGAATTTCAATTTGATACCAAAGCAGTGTTAATACCTCTCGTTTCTTCAACTGGTCATGGTCATGCAAGTATGAAACGAGTTAAATATTGTGAAGGTAAGTTTGCCTTAGGCAATATTTTATGCGCTGTAATTCCCAAAGATGAAAACTTTGTGTTAGCAAAATATCTACATATTTTTCTACATTGGAATAGAGAAGAATTACTTGTTTCACAAATGAAGGGAATGGCAAATGTAAGTTTGTCAATAGGCAAAATAGCAGAAGTTGAAGTTATCGTACCTAGTATTGAAAAACAAAAACTAATTATTGATTTAGAAGAAATATTGCAAAAGAAAGAACTAGAATCCAAAAGTTTATTTTCTGACCAACTCACTCAAATCGAAAACCTCAACCAAGCAATCCTTCAAGAAGCTGTTCAAGGTAAATTAGTATCTCAAGACCCAAAAGATGAGCCAGCAAGTGAGTTATTAAAAAGAATTAAAGCAGAAATACTAAAAGCTGGAATAAAAAATAAACCTTTATCACCAATAAAAAAAGAAGAAATTCCTTTTGAGATTCCAGAAAGTTGGATTTGGTGCAGATTGGATGAAATCATAAGTATTCTTGGTGATGGTTTGCACGGTACACCCAACTATGACACATCAGGAGAATATTTTTTTATTAATGGAAACAATTTGATTAATGGTAAAATTCATTTTAAAGAAAGTACAAAACGAGTGTCTGAAATTGAGTTTAATAAGCATAAAAAAGTTCTTACAAACAATACAGTTTTCGTATCAATAAATGGTACACTTGGGAACTTGGCATATTATGAAGGTGAAAAAATTATTTTAGGAAAAAGTGCTTGTTATTTTAATTTATATCCTGAAATTGTAAAGTATTATATTGGCATCTATATTAAAAGTTCTTACTTTCTAAAATATGCTGTAGATGTAGCATCAGAAACTACAATAAAAAATGTTTCTTTAAAATCAATGCGTTTACTTCCAATTCCCATCCCTCCGCATTCAGAGCAAAAACGAATCGTAGCTGAAATAGAAAAGCAATTGGAAAAAACAAAACAATTGAAAGAACACATTGTAACAAATCAAAAAGCTACAGAGCAACTATTAAAGGTATTGTTGCATGAGGCTTTTGAAGTGAAGGAAGAACTACTATTCTAAATGATTAAAAATGAAAATAAAACTAATTCCAGATAAAGAACTAGAAACACTTGAAAAGGATGATATGTTGGGGACAATGCCATATGTTGACACCCTTTATGAAACAATCAAAGAATGTGAAACACCGTTCAATATAGGATTACTAGCTGGTTGGGGCGGCGGTAAATCTTCTATTGTGGAAACTCTCCTAGATAAAATTAAAACCGAAAACAAATCAAAAAAAGAAAAAGATTTCTTAGTGTTTAAATATGATGCTTGGAAATATTCCGAAGACCCATTTAGAAGGACATTCATCATTGAGTTACTAAATGAATTCAAAATTAAGGGGTTTGATAATTTAGACTCATTATTGTACGATAACAGTAGTACAGAAAATGAAGGAGCAACAAAATTCAATACATTAAGAGTAGTTAAATATTTGTATTTGGCACCATTATTAATTTTATTCTTTTGGTTCAGTTCTGGAAGTCCAGAAGTTAAAAAGGTGCTTACTGGAATTAGCTTCGTTAGCTCACTTTTTCTTTTTTTATTGAAAGAAATGTTCACTACATATAAAATAACCATCCATAAATCTAAAATTATTGAACCTGAAAAATTCGAATCTATATTTGAAGAGATTGTTTCTCGGATTCTTGAAAAAAAAAGGTCTGTATGGAATTGGATGGAAGGATTTTTAGGAATAGAAAAGGAACAAAATGAGAAGAAACTTTTAATTGTTATTGATAATATTGACAGATGTCATGAAGAGTTGGTAATCCAACTATTGTTGACAATTAAAAATTTTTTAGATAAAAAACATGTAATCTTTATACTTCCAATTGATGAGAATGGAGTTACATTTTTTCTCAAAAATTCAAATCAAAATGCAACTGAGTTTTTAAGAAAAATCTTTAATACAACAATAAGAATAAAGTCATTTTCTAATGACGAAATGTTCGATTACGCATGGCAATTAGTCAAAAATTACGGTTTAGATAAAGAGGGGGTTTCCAAAGAGGTTGTTCAGCTTGCCTGCCAAGAATATACTGCAAATCCAAGAAAAATAATTCAATTTTTAAATAATTTTCAATTATCAATATTTTTGGTTAAACAACAAGAGACAAGGAAATATTTAAAAGATGAACAAGTTTCAGGCAATTTAGATTTTTTAGCTAAACTAGAAATTCTTCGTGAAGAATGGCCAGATTTATATAATGAAATATTTCACAAACAACATTGGATTACTAGAATTGATAGAGGAATTAGAGATGACACTTTTGCAAGAGAAATTGATAAATATGTTTTGAACAACCAATCTGAAAAAATTATTTTAGATGAGAGGCAGTATTGGTTTTTTAGAAGAACTAGAAGTATTGTAGCTAAAGGAAGTATTGAACCATTTTTGGTAAATAGAGATTTACTGAAAGACATTCCTGATAACATCAATGGACATATTACAAATAATAATTGGACTGAGATTGCAAAAATTGCTAAGGAAGATAATTTGCAATTTGAATCAATTAAAAATGCATTGGTAAGAAAGTATGATACTGATGTTACAAAAAGAAAACTATATTCATCAGCTGGAGTTTCTCTATTTTTAATTTGTAATCAGATTATACAAGATTCTGAAAATGAAAAACATTTTTCATATTTCTTCGATAATAAAGAATTAAAATTTTTGAAAGAACTTATTTCATCTAAACAATTTGAAATTGAGTTTTCAAAATTTGGAGTGAATGATATATTTCCATTAATGAAATGGTTGACTATAAAAAAAGAATTCATCTTAAATGAAAAAATAGGCGACTTATTGATTTCAGAAATAATAGAACAAAATAGTAATGAGTACAGAGAGTTGTTGACACAATATATCATGGTCAATAAACAACAAAAAAAGTACTTACGAAAAATTTCTTTAACACTTTCTAACATTATAAGTCATATTACCGAATTCCTAACTGTTATAAATCCTGTTCTTGAAAATAAAAGTATAGTCGAAAACCTTATTAAAGTTGAACTTTATGATGAATTGATAAATGTAATTGCAGAAAAATTCAACAATAAAGAAGAAGAACCAATTATTGAATTCTTAAGAATAAATCAGGAATTTGGACTTTTGACAATAGAAAATAAAGAGAACTACATAAACAAAATAACGCCTATAATTCATGGTATTAACGACTGGAATATAATCCCTAGATGGTATAAGTTATTTGAAGGATTTGCCTTTTCAGATTTTAATATCAATACAATAAATAATTTGAAGTCATATTTAAAAGAAAAACAGAATTTCCTATGTCAACAATTTAAAAGCGGTCTTATTGAACCCGTAAATATAGAATGTTATAAAGCACAAATCTCAATATGCTTTAAAATCATAAATGAAAAATATGAAAATCAACCTCAATATTTAACATGGATAAATCAATTTATGCATTCAAGGGTCAATGAGGAAATTTATAGATTAATTATTTCTGAATTAAAAATTTCAATTGAAGAAAGTCATTCAAGAGATTTTGACCTTTTCGATTTTTCTTACTTAATCCATAATTCAAAAGAAAATTTTGAGAAAATAGAAATTTTTCAAATTATCCAAATGTATATTTCAAATCAAGATGATTTAAAGACTAGTATTTTAACAATTCATACCTCACATCTTCGAGATTTATTTTTTGCAAACTTTGATGATTTTAAAGAATCGTTCACAAATTGGATAAATGAATTTAGTAAAATATCTGGAGCAAAGGAGATTATATTGCCAATTGTGAACGAAATTACATTACCGAATAATCGAAGAACATATCTTAAAATTATAGATGGTTTAAATGACAATGAACTTCACGGAAATATTATTTCTGACATCCTCACGGAAAATCAAAATGACCCAATTGAAATTTTTAAAAACGTGCAGGATATAGTTGCATTTAGTAACAATGGTAAAAAATTAGTAAATGAAAAACTAACTGAAATAATAAATAATAACACGCAAAATGTAGATATCTTAAAAATTTATATAGATTTTATTTTAGACAAATGGGATTATTTTCAAGCCGATTTGGTGAATCTGGCAACAAACCATTTAACACGATTTTTATCAAACAACAATTTAGCCGATTGGAAAAATTTTGTAGAACGACTGAATAATTTAGATGCGAAAATTTTAACAGATGATAATAAAGGATTGGTTAAATCTTTAATGAAAACATCAACAATAGAATTAGATGATGAAGATAAAAAAAATAAAAATAGCTTAATTAAAAAGTTTAAATAAAGTAGGATTAAAAAAAGGGAAGAATTTGTGGCATCAAAAAAGAAAAAGGATTAAGATATTGAAGCTAGAATTGTTGTACCATTAATAAGTCTTGGTTTAGATATGCTTTTATTTGGAATAATTGGCGATAAGAAAAAATAATTTTTGGAAATTAAAATAAAAAAACTACATTTGTAACAGAAAAAGAGCCGAACAAGTCGGCTCCTAATCATTAATCAAGCTGGAACTTGATTAAAACAAACTGGGGAGTTGCGCAGGAATCTTAGTTATGAATTAAGCCCTGAAACCTTTCAACCTCTATATTTTTGGAGGTCATCCAGTTTAATAATGTTGGAGACTTTCACTCTCCAGCTTAGGTCGGCTAATGAGACCGCCCTTGCCCATGATTGAATATTTTTGAAACCCATCTTTATGAGATGGGTTTTTAAATTTATATAGTGTTATTATCATTTTCCTTAACAATGTATAAATGTTTATCTATGACTTTCTTATTAGCGTCTAGCCATGAAAGTGAACCCCAAAATGTATTTTGAATTGATTTTCCGTGTCTTACGTTTGTTAAATTTCCTTCACCTTTTGTTTTTGCTTGAGATAAAACAGCTGAAACTCTACGTTTCAGGTCCTCTTTACTCTTGCTTACGCCATTTTGCATTAACAACTCTACAATTTCACTATTATGTAAGAACCTTCCTTCTTGTTTGATTAGAAAAATGATTTGGCTCAGAGTTTTTGCATTAATTGGAAATTTATCACCAGACATTGCTGTACTCCCTTTATTAAAAGATGCCTGACCTACATGTATATTATCATACATATCTAATAGTTGGTTAATGCTATCTATTCTTGCTTGTAAAGCTGCTCTTTCTTTTATTAATTCGTCAATTAAGCTCATAGTATAAAATTTTACTTTTACAAAGGTACTAAAAAAGAATAGAGTAACAAGTAAATAATAGTAAAATAGTTATAAACAGTATAAATAAAAACTATTAAAGAACATATAGCTCTTTCTGTTGTTGAGCTATATGAATTACTAACAATTGATTGTTCATTCTGTGTGTTAATAACTATTTAAAATAAAACATAAAAACATCAAAGGATTAATAGATAATTTGATTGCCTAGTGCTTTCATAACTTTTCTATATTGTAATATAGTAACATTTGTTCCACCAACTTCTATTCTAGCCATAGCTGTGCGATGAATTCCAAGTACTTCAGCAAACTCTTCTTGTGTCCAACCCTTCTCCTTTCTCAACTCAGCTATTTTTTTTCCTAATTTTTTTAAAAATTCTTCATCCTCTGCATCTCTCATATTTATTAGCTTTATGTATTTTTATGATGCAAAGATATAAAAATAATTCTACATATATGTAACATTTTTAAAATAATTGCGTATAAGTAAACAGGAAGGCAAATATGCAACCTCAACTTCCTAACAAACAAAAAACAATTCATCGCTGTTCGAGACGAATTATTAAACAAACAAACAACAAAACAAAAAGAATTGGATTCTACCCATGAGATGGTAGAGGCAATATGTTTAATTAATACGTTAAAAGTCATGAAAACAAAAAGCGGGGGAAACCCAAAAATCCAGTGTCCACAGTGTAATACTACACTTAGTGTTGACGAATTATTGGTTAGCCAATTTGAGCAATCAATAAGAAAAGACCTATCAGCAGAAATGCTTAGGAGAGAAGAAGAACTTCTTGAACAGAAACAAGAAGTCAAATTGCAATCGCAGACTCTTGAAAAAGAGAAAGAAGATTTGAATTCATTGGTCAATCAGAAAGTTAAGCAACAAATGCTTACTCGTGAGCAAATTCTTAAGGAATCAATCCGAAAAGAAATTGATGCTGAGAAATCCATCCAACTTGCAGAACTAGAAGAGGAATTGGGTAAGAAGTCTAAACAACTTATTGAGCTTAACCAGACAAAGGCCAAGATGGAAAGACTCACTCGTGAATTCGAGGAAAAAGAAGCTCAGATTCATCTTGACAATGAACGCAAGCTTGCGGATAGAATTTCTGAAATGAAATCTTCAGTGAAAAATCAAGTTCAGATGGAGAATGACTTAAAGATTAAGGAAAAAGAAACTTTAATCGATTCTTTAAAAAACAAACTTGAGGAAGCGAGACAAAAAGTTGAGCAAGGTTCAATGCAACTTCAAGGTGAAGCTCAGGAACTTGTTTTGGAAGAGCTTCTTCGCAATGCCCATCCTAGTGACCAAATTATTGAGATTGGGAAAGGTCAGCGTGGAGCAGATTGTCTACAAATTGTTCAAACACACTTCGGAGCAACAGCTGGAAAGATTCTTTATGAATCTAAGAACACCAAGACCTTCAGCTCAGATTTCGTAAAAAAATTGAAGCAAGATAATTTGACTTCCAAGGCTGACATCATGGTCATTGTGACCAAAACGATGCCAAAAGAAATTGATGGGAAGTATGGTTTAATGGATGGAGTCTGGATTACCACAATGGAAAACATTCGTGACTTATCACTTATGCTTCGTTACGGATTGGTTAAGACATTTTCAGTGATGCAAACACAAGAAGGCAAAAAAGATAAGATGAACTTGCTTTACGATTATCTTACAAGTGAAGAATTCAAGAACACCTTCGAAAGTATTCTTGATGGATTCAAGCAACTTCAAGATTCTCATTTTGATGAGCAACGTAAACTTCAACTTATTTGGAAGAAACGTGAGAAACACCTTGAACAAGTTTTGAGTTCAACAATCGAATTTTACGGTTCCATTAAAGGAATCTCAGGAAATGTTCCAGAAATTAAAATGCTAGAATTTCCAAAAGCAGGCTGAATCATTTGTTTAGCCAATTAAAGTAGCAATCGCTACAAGTATAAATCTCCCAATTTAATCAGCAAGAGAACAGCTATGTTCTTTTTGAAAACAGAACCAAGAAGTTACGAACTTAGGTTTACAGGATAAATACATCCCAAAAAATCGAAAAAACTTTATGGTGAAATTTTCAAATTGAGTTCCCAGTTTTGAGGAATACTAGGACTCTCTTGCTTTTTATTTTGGATAAAAACTTAAAGCCATGAAAGTAAAAGAAAATTTAATTGAAAGTAAAGGCGAATTGCATGTAGTAGACAATAGACCAACTTGTCCAAGTTGTGGAAATAAAGAAATGAATTTTTATCTCACTAAAATTAAAAGTCACAAATGCAGTGCTTGTAAGACAGTAAAGAAAACATTTAATAATATGATGTTTTCAAAACCTATTAAATCTAAGGAATTATGAAAGAGTATAACCTAATTCAAATAATGAAAGAAAACAATTATGAAAAAGGAGAAAAGAGAATCTTTATTTCATTTTTAATTGATTTGTTTGAAGAAAAAATAAATCCAGTAGAAAGAAGAGAAATTATTCTTGATGCATTTAAATATTTTGGAATTAGAGAAATAATTTTTGTTTACGAAGATGATTGCTATAAAGAAAACAATTTCCCTTTAATCATGCTCTTTAGAAAATTTAAATGTAGCTCACCAATTATTTCTTTCAAAGTTGACTGGTTTAAAGGTCGATTGGTTTTCGAAGTTGAATAAATTATTAATTAAAAAATCTAGCACTATGGAAAAATATTTACTAAAGAATTTATTAAAATTCTTACAAGAACAAAAACAAAATCAGAACTACAAGAATATTGATGTAATACTTGAAGTATATGGAAATGAAAAAACACCAAAGATTAGAAAATGGGCTTTAATAGTAAGCGCACTCAGACATTTAGGGCTTTATGAAGAAAACCTTGAAAATAAAGAAGGTAAAATCGAAATTGAGACCGTTTATTATGATTCATTTGAATATGAGCACAAATATGGTCTAAATGCTCCCGTAGAAATTTTCCCAGTTAATTTAATAAATGGCAAAATAATTTTCGAAAGTATTTTGAATTAATTGTGAAGTTTTTAGGCCTCACATATAACTTTTAACTTTCCTTTTGTTATATTTTAGACGTATATTAATTTAATTTAACAAAATTGTACAAAAAAATATAAATCTGTGTAAAATATAACTTTTAACTTTTGCTTTGTTATATGAAAAAATTAAGGATATGAAAGAAAGAATTAAAAAGGAAAGCAGAAGAGAAATTGAAAGGTCAATTTCTAGTATTAATTAAAAACCAGAAATTATGAAAAGAATTGTTTTGAATGAATTATTCGAATATCTCGGATATGAGGACATAAAGTCCGTTAGGAATTGGTGCAAAAATAACGATGTACTGATTATGAAGCAAGGGAAGATGGAGTTTGTCATTGAATCAGATTTCATGCTTACATATGAGCTACCTTTTATAAACAAATTAAAAAGGAAGTTTGGAGACAAGTGGGAAATGGTATATAATCTGCATAAAGATGGCAATGTTCCAGCGCTCAATAATTTGAGTAAAGCAATGTCAAGTCCTATTCCAATTTACAAAAAAGAATCAGAAAGTAAAAAATCATTAATCCAAAAACTTAAAAATCATGAAAAGAAAAATGCTGCCTAAGAAAGATGCTCCTAATGGATTGTATCTTTACTGTAACACACACAAAAGATGGTACAAAAATGACAATGTCGTAAAATGCAATTGTGACCTTAAATACAAGGCTAAAGTACATATTCCTGGTACCAAGCGAAATTCCAAAATAAAAACCTTTGAAGCTGTGAATTTGGAAAGTGCCATTCAGGAATTTCAAGAATTCAAAAAAACAATGAAGAATAATGACTTTCAAGATGTAGTAATTAGGGATTTAAGTCAAGTGCCTATTATGTTACTTGATTGCATGGCTGAATATTTAGACTTCAAAAAAGATATTGATGTTCCTTACCATAATAGACATAATTTAACAAAAAAGACATTGCGGCAAATTGAATATGCTCTCGAACTTTTCTGTATTTCATTACAATGTAATGGTATAGAGCCTGAACACCTTAAATTTGACTCACTAGATAATAACGATAAATTATCTGGCATGTTTACCGAATATCTAGTTACTAAAGTTCAAACGAGAGCTAAAACTTATAATAATCATTTAGTTTATGTCAAAGGTTTTGTAAACTACATGATTAGGAAACATTATTCAAATTTAAGAAATCCGTTTGATGATGTGAAGTATAAAAAAGTCATTGTGACGCCAAAAGCTATTGACTTGGAAGACTTTTATGACCTTTTACAGCTTGTGAATGAAGAAAATGGTAAATATATAGACAAGTCAAAGAAACAAAGGAAAAAAGGTCTGGTAGAATATACTTTTAATAGAAGTTATTTTAAACCATGGCTTGTTGATGCATTCTTACTTGGTCTTTTTACGGGTGGTAGAAAGGAAGAAACAGGAGCAATGAAGTGTAAACACATCATACATGATAGAGAAGGTCGCATGAGTTATATTTTAGTTACTGATTTGAAAGCAACAAGATTGCAGAATCTTGATGAAAAAGTTGAGGGGGTGATTGAAAAATATGTTGAAATCGTACCAGAACTAGAGAGTCTACTTTACACAATGGGCTATGAAGAAAAAAAAGGCACGTCAGAGTATGTTTTAGCAAATGATGAAAAAATGTCCAGAGAGCATCTTATGAATTTTGTTTCCAAGGCATTTTCTCACTACTATAAAAAACTAAATTTAAATGAAAATTTAAATTGGAAGCATTTGCGCAAAACCTATTTCACTGAACATGCTATAATAAGTGGAATCGAGAAGGCTTCAAAATTAGGTGGTCACCGAAGTGCTAGAATAACACTTAAACATTATATTGACAACAGGATGGTAATTATAGCAAATAGAAAAAAATATCTTGATGACAATAATGAGAAAGATAATGAGAACTAAAGTAAGTAATCTTCTCAAAAGTTTAGGATACTTTTAATAGATTTATTACTATGGAGTTAGGCATAGGTCAAAAATCCTTACTTACTGTCCTTACTCTCGACACTTAAAATAATAATTATAAAAAACGAAAACCCTTGAAAGATAAGACTTTCAAGGGTTTTCAATTTCAGTGGAGCCGGAGGGGTTCGAACCCTCGTCCAAACAAAGAATTTTTAAGGCTTCTACATGTTTAGTTTTTGATTAATTTTCGATTGTCAAACGGACAAAAACACCCAATTAACAACTTATCCTCTAGTGTCTTATGCCTTCCACGAGATAAGGTCGGCACCAGTCTAAAATTTCTGAACTCTCAGATTCCCTGCCTATTAGACGGAGGCGTGGGTGAAAGTACTTGTTCGACCTACTATACTTCGGAAGAATTAAGCCAATTCGACTTGGTCGGATCAAGCAGCAAGTGCGTATGACGTGTTGTCATTTATGGTTCGAGACAGGATATTTAAGAGCTCCACCTCAACGCTCTACATGCTTACACTTAAGCATCGCTTTTGCTGTCAAATCCAAAAACGACCCCAATTGTGACACAAATTTACAATAATTTTTCTCTCATGTCAAGTGTTTTCTGGAAATTAACAGGATTTTAGCATAATTTGGCTGCTTTAACGGTCTTTCGCTCACAGTTGCCTACATTTTTGTTGCTTGAAATGCAAATTCAAAGAGCTTCACTCCTTTCCGCTTTTGAACTTTTTTTCAAGCTAACAAAAATGTGCGGCAAGCTTATTCGCTTTCGCCCGAGCAGAAGTTTTAAGCTTCAAACATCTATTAGAACCTACATAAAACCAATTTTCAACCCAAAACAACAAAATCACAAAATTTAATAAAATGAAATGAAGCCTTTACTTTTTCTAACTCAAGACAATATTTAAGCGAATTTTAATTAATTTTAGCACAAATTATTTTACAAAAATAAAAACTGACAATGGCAGCTTTCTTTTATTACCTTCTAGTTTTCCCAATTTCATTGCTGCCACTCAGAATTATTTATCTTTTTACTGATTTTCTCTTCCTTCTTTTCATTTCTCTTCTACCCTATCGCAAAAAAGTTATTACTAATAACCTGAAAAATTCATTTCCTGATAAAAGTGAGCACGAAATCAATCAATTAAGAAGAAAATTCTACAAACATTTTTGCGATATTCTTGCCGAAGGAATAAAAAATTTAAGCATTTCAAAAAAAGAATTGACAAGAAGGTTGAAAGTAAAAAATCCGGAAATTGTAAATGAATTATTTGAAAAGGGAATCAATGTTTTACTCGTTTCAGGTCACTACAATAATTGGGAATGGCTCATCACCTCACAAAATTTCCTCCTAAAACACCAAGCAGTCGGAATTGGAATGCCTTTAACCAGCAAGTTTTGGGACAAAAAACTAAACGAACGAAGAAGCCGTTTTGGCATGCAAGTCATAAATGCAAAAAACGTGCATGACTATTTTTCAAAACATCATGAAAAACCATTTGCAACACTAATTTTATCTGATCAATCCCCCGGAGATTCAACAAAAGCTTATTGGATGAAATTCCTGAATCAAGAAAGTGCAATGCTTTTTGGATGTGAATTATTAGCTCACACATACCAGCAAGCTGTCGTGTTTTTTGTTATAAAAAAAATCAAACGTGGATATTATGAAATTGAATTTGAGTTAATTTGCGAGAATCCATCAAGCCAAAACTGGGGCGAAATCACCGAAAAACACTGCAAGTTATTAGAACAAGAAATAAGAAATAAACCTGAATTTTGGGTGTGGTCTCACAAAAGATGGAAAAGATCCGTTCCAGAAAATCTTGAAGCGCTAAAAGCTGAACAAAAACACAAATTTGATGAAAAATTTAAAAAGTAATTTGATTAACCTCACATCAACCAGTAAATTGTAATTTGAAAATTATTTTGGCTATGTCCAATAATTTGTGCCTAGAAAACGTAAATCTGGCACCTTTCACAATAAGTAAGCGTATAAAAATCAAGTGTCTGAGCGAAGCGAGTTTTGATTTTTTAGCGTCGTTTGTAGAAAGGTAGATGCGTTTTCAAGCACTAGACTTTTGGTTCTTTTTGGCAATGAACTTTTCTCATGAGCACAAAAAAAAGCATAAAAAGTGCGAATAAAAAGAACGGAAATTAGATTTTTTACGTAACTTATTTTTCGGTAAATATGAGATCAAATATTAATAGCAATCTGTTTTTTTATCTTGGGATTTTGATTTTGACCACCCTAGCTTCTTGTCAACACTCCAAAAAAATCTATTTAGAACTTGAAGAAACCATAAAATACGGCCCAGACACTTGCTACGCCAGAGGTATTTCCATTTTTAACGAAACAATTTTTACGGCAAATTCGAATGGAATGGTCTACTCCTATGATTTGAAAAATAAAAAAGTAAATGAATTAATCTCTGCTGAAAATTCAAAAAAAATGGTCGAGCTGAGAGATATTTTCATCCTCGATTCGAACAAAATACTTGCACTACAATCAAATGACCAAAGTGGAATTTATCAAATAAATAACAAAACAATTAATTCTTGGATTCCTGACTCCACTTTTTTTGATGCTTTTGATTTTCAAACAAATGGAAAAGGACTTCTTTTAGGTGATCCCAAAATTGACTACTTGCAAGTTTATTTGACTGCTAACTTTGGCGAAAACTGGACAAAAATCAAACAAAAAGAATTCAGAGTCACTCCAGGAGAAGCTGCCTTTGCTGCAAGTGGATCCGTAGTTCAAATACTAAACGATAGCACCTACTTTATCGCCACAGGAGGAATGAATTCACGCATCCTGAAAACCAAAAACTTAGGTGAAACATGGAATTCTTACGATGTTCCCTTTGCAAATAATGAATCCTCGGGTATTTTCTCCATGCATTTTTGGGATGAGAAAAATGGTGTTTGCGTGGGAGGAAATTACACGAATCCAAACGATAGCATTGGTACTTGTTTTATTACGAATGACGGAGGTGAAACTTGGATAAAACCAATAAAATCGCCTTCTGGCTACCGTTCATCTGTCATACGAGCGAACAATTTGCTTTTCGCCTGCGGAACAAATGGAATTGATTATTCCTCCGATAATGGATTGATTTGGCATAATCTTTCAGAGAAAAACACCTTCGCCCTACTCCATTTTGACAACAAACTATTTGCAACAAGTCCCAAGGGTGAGATTTTAGTTTTTAAGGTACAAAAAAAGCCTACCCTAAAGTAAGCTTATTATTTTTCAAATTAATTTGTTTCTTACAGACTTTTACCAATCGCTAACAATTGATCAGCTGTTTGAAAACCAATTACTGATTTTTTCAATTTACCATCACCATCAATAAAAATCAAAGTTGGATATGCTTTCACTCCATACATTCTAGCAACATTTGGACCGTCAGCATTTTTTTCCATTTCAATTTTCAAATTGATAAATTTTGAATTAAAAGTACTTGCAACTTTTGAATCCATGAACGAAGTAGCAGCCATTTTTTTACAAGGTCCACACCATTCTGTGTATGCATCAATGAAAATGATTTTTCCAGTTTTCTTAGCTTCTTTCATTGCCTCATCCAATGTCATCCCTTGAAAAGCAATTCCTCCATCAGCAACAACTGATTTTTCTACCGTGTTTTCTTTTTTCGAAATAAAAGCTGAAGAAACCGCTCCAACAATTAATAATAGTGCAAATAATTTTTTCATTTTTTAGTTTTATTAATTTTACTTATTTTTGTTTAGACTTTATTCAAATCAAAAATTTAAAAGTTCATTCAAATTTACAATTAATTTTTCAACTATAAAAATAAAGTTAATTTTCTTATGACAAATACCGTTCCAAAAATTAATTTATCCAAAATTGAATTCTTAACAAAAGACGAACAAAGAATTAATTCAATTTTGACTTTTATTGAGGAATGGAACAATGATAATAGTGACATCTTGATTAAAACCTCAGGTTCTACTGGAAAACCGAAGGAATTTCATGTCAAAAAGATTTATTTTATCGAATCTGCAAAATTGAGTGGATCTTATTTTCACTACAAAGAAAATGAAAACATAGTTTTGGCACTTTCAATTGATACAATTGGCGGGAAAATGCAGGTAATTAGGGCACTTATCTTCCAAATGAATTTAATTGTTTGTGATAACTCTCGTAATCCCTTGCTAGATTTAAACAAAAAAGTTGATTACATTTCACTCGTACCACTTCAAATCGAAGAAATAATAAGAAATTCAAACGAAAAACTTTCATTGTGTAAATCAATATTAATTGGTGGTGCCGCAATAAATGCAAGTTTAGAAGAAAATTTAAAAAAGTCCAAACTTAATTTTTTTGAAAGTTATGGAATGACAGAAACCTTATCTCACATTGCAATTAGAAAAATTGGAACTGAAGATTATTTCACTGTTTTAAAAGGCGTTACAATAAGTTTGAAAGAAAATTGTTTGGTCATAACTGTTCCAAATCTTGGAATAGAAAACCTGGAAACAAATGACATCGTTGAAATAATTGATGATAAAAAATTTAAACTAATTGGTCGCAAAGACCTTGTTATAAATTCCGGAGGATACAAATTTCACCCTGAACTTTTGGAGAAAAAAATCGCTAAAAAAATAGACATTGCTTTTTTTATCCTTGGAGAGAAAAATGAGGAATTCGGCCAAATTATAACACTTTTTGTTGAAACTATTTTTTCTGAAACTGAATTGAATCAGCTAAAAGATATCTTTGTTGAGAATTTTGAACGTTTTGAAATCCCAAAAAAAATCTACTTTGTGGAAGAATTTGTTAGGACAGAAAGTAACAAAATTAACAGATTCGAGACACAAAAATTAATTCTTGAAGGCAAATGAGTACAAAAGCAAAATATTGTGCAATTTTTGGTCTAAAAGAAACAGCAAGTAAGGACGAAATAAGAAAAGCGTACCGAAAACTTGCCATGAAATACCATCCTGATCGAAATTCTGACCCAAAAGCCCATCAAGTTTTTATTGATTTGGCAGAGGCTTATGAACTATTGATGAGTGATAAGTTTGAAAATGAAAAGAAAAATATTCCTCGAAATGAAAAAAGTTTTGAAGAGCGTAAAAAAGAAGCTGAAATAAGGTACCGCGAACAAAAATTGAAAGAACAAAAAGAGGAAGAATATTATTTTGCAAAATTAACCTCTGGACTGCGTTGGAAAATATTCACTTACATTTCAAAATTTGCGATACTTTTTGCTTGCATTCTACTAATTGAAACATTCCTGCCAAGGCATTTAGAAGAACATACAATCACACATTATTCATCTCTTTACAGCGGAATTTTTGATGGCGAGGTAATTAGCTTCAAAACAAATAAAGATTTAAAGCTATTTATCAAAAACCCAGACGTTTCAATGTCAACTACGCATCCAGACATCATCATCGAGAGATCTTGGTTTTTTCATAATCCTGTTAAAATTTGGAGCAAAGATAAGTCGATAAAAAAACATTTTGAAACTGATTTTTCGGTTCTGTCTATATTTCCAATAGTTCCCTTGCTATTTTTAGTTCCGCAAACATGCATTCGTTTTAAACGCAAATCAGTAAAATTCACATTTGCCTATTTATTTAGCTTTTACATCATTGGAACTTTTGTCTGCTATTTCATACTTAGCCAAGACCGCTGGATACATTTGCTAAGTTTAGGATTCCTTTAACTATAGAGAGTACAAAAAATAAGACAATAAAACTATTAACCTCAGTTCGATTGTAAAATTGAAATTCAGATTGACATAAAAAACTG
>CAZHLZ010000010.1:8132-26670 GCA_964532475.1 uncultured Chitinophaga sp. | reverse complement strand
AACGAAATCAAAAAAGCAACGTTATCTTTGTAAAGAATTTAATTTTTAGCCTTGCTTTTTGGCACGGAATTTGAAAGTTAGATTTAAGTTAGTTTTCATAAGTAGTAGTTTAAGTTAGGTACAAAAAAGAGTGGAGCTTTAGTTTCACTCTTTTTTATTGTGGTAATTTATAACTTGAGTTGGATTATTAATCCTGTATTCAGAACCCTAAATAATTATCGGAAAATTTTTTAATATACCACCATAATGCACTTGAAAATGAATTAAAAAATAATTCTTTTTTCTCAGCAGACCCTATATATTTGAGCTATTCTTCCTTGCCCCCTCTCAAATTTGCCCACTACCGCGGTCACCAAGGGAAATTCTCAAGAAAGCACTTTGCCTAACAGTATTTAATATCGATTTAAAATTGCATTGCTTTTAATCAAAAATATCAAAACTAATTTTCTGAGCTATTTCATTGATAAATTGCGGATTTAGCTCCTCAACTAATGGAATTTTTAGCACATTCTTTATTGGAAAATGACTTAAAATCAACTTTTCTGTTGCCAATTCACTTGGACTTTCACCACCAATAAAAATAAGAGCTTTTACAGGGATATCGTAGTTTTTTAAAGTTTGTAAAGACAATAAACTATGGTTTATACTTCCTAAATAATGTCTTGAAACCAAAACTACAGGCAATTTCCACGATTTAATTACATCGATGAATAAAAGTCCATCGTAATTTAATGGAACCATTAATCCACCGGCGCTTTCGATAAGGACATTATCAGTAAATTGGGGTAATTTTAATTTTTCCTCTTCAATTTTCACTCCATCTAATTCTGCTGAAAAATGAGGAGAATATGGCTCGTTTAAACGATAAATTTCGGGTAAAAAAGTTACCGGAAAAGAACAATTTCGTTGAATTTTGTGCGAATCAGAATTATCTAAGTCACCTGATTGAATTGGTTTCCAATAAGAACAATGATGTTTTTGCACTAAAATTGAACTTACAACTGTTTTTCCAACGTCAGTTCCGATTCCAACTACTACAATTTGACTCATTTTTTATAAATTTGAAATAAAAGTGGTCTACTTGGACTTGCGTCATTCTCAAAAGGAGCAGTTTGAAGATTTAAAATGTACTCACCATCTTGGACTTCATCTGCCACGAAAATTAATTCCGTGATTGTTTTGTCAAACTGAGGGTTTTCAGGCACCTTCCAAAAAGCATGATGAAAAGCTAAAGCACCTCCATCTTCTTCCTTATCCACGGAAGGCAAGTCAATTAGAAGATGTTTTACGCCGTGTTTTTCTAAAAAGTTAATGACATTTAAGTCTAAATACGCTGGATTGCTAGACGAATAATTTTTATGTTTTTTGCTTTGCTCATTCGGTAAAGTTCGAATAATCAAGGCGTCAAAATTTTTATTTAGTGTAGGAAAACATTTTTCTGTTATTACCAAGTCATCTCCAATTTGTTCTGGCGTGACACTGATGAGTTCAGCAGTAAAAAAATAGGATTTTAAACTCTGGTTTACCGAATAAACTTCCTCCGTGATGTGTCCCAAACATTCTGTATGTGTGCCGTGACCATGCGGATTAAAAAAGATGTTTCTAAAATTTACTGCTCCACCTTCTTGTACAGACCCAATGAAACCATTCGCTCTAACTGGTTCAAATACAGGTTTATCCACATACCAAGCAATCGGATTTTCTGAATCATTTGTTAATGGTAAAGAAATATCAATTCCCCTTTCAGTATCAATAAATTTGTTGTTTTCGAGAAAAAATAACATTTATTTAGGCAATTTAGTTAACATCGCTTGATATTCTGTTTTGAAAGTTTTTTCTCCGGTGCAACCTTTCGTAATTTTTTGGTTTTGGAAATTTTCAATTCTATTTTCAGGGTTTGGATGCGTACTTAAAAATTCAGGTTGTTTTGCGCCTCCCAAAGCTTGAATTTTCTCAAAAAATCCAGCTCCACCAGCGGCATTGTATTCAGTCGGACATAAATATTTTACAGAACATTCGTCTGCTTCGGTTTCGTGTTGTCTAGAAAATTTCAATCCTACAATTGCTCCTGTTACATCTTTTAATAATTGTCTATTTCCAGCCAAAACGTCTAACAAAACTTGAATTCCAAATTGTTTGGTCATTTGTCTCGTAGAATGTCTTTGATCTGCGTGTGCAATTTCATGACCTAAAACACCTGCCAATTCATCTTCAGATTCTAAAAATTTCAAAATTCCAGTGTACACGTAAATGTAGCCTCCAGGCGTACAAAATGCATTCATGGTTTTATCGTCGTGAATAATTTTTATTCTCCATTGAAAATCATCCTTAAAATCAACTTTTCCTGAGTTTAAAATATTATTTCGAACTTTGTAAACATATTGATAAACTTCTTTATACCTAATGGAATCCAGCAATGGATATTCTTTTGTATTTGCATCAATTTCACCCGCAACCTGTGCTCCCAATTGTCGGTCTTGTGCTACTGTGAATAGATTTACTCCTTTTCCTTTGTTCTTTTCATTCACAGTGCCACAAGCAAAAAGAATACTTAATAGCAAAATCAGCTCAATTTTTAATACTTTCATTTGTTTTGTTTTAATATTGTCCTAAATCAAAAAATTTAATGTCTGGAAAATGGGTATTAAAAAACCCGTATCCATTTTGTATGTTAGTAGGAAAATTGACTGGTTCAATATTTAGTTGATTAAGCACATTTCCACCACCAACTTTAAAGTTTAAGTATTTGTAATATGCTTCACTAATATTGGACAAAGTTACTACAATACTATCTTTGTGATACATTTCTGGCATAAAAATTTTCTGCTCATAAAAATCCCCAAATTCCTTGTCACTTAACAAAATTGTTTTGGCTAAATTATTACTCCCATTATCAAAATAATTTACATTATCGTAAAGTGTATCTTGCGAAGTGTTTTTTCTATAAAAATTAAGCATGTACCAATTTGAAACGTTGGGAATATCCGCAAACTTTAAATTCAAATATACATTCGTATCTGTTGCCAATTTTTCTACTTCAGGCAAAATACTTTCAAAACTAACTTTGGGAAGCATTTTTGTTTTAGAACGAATGGTGTCTAAATCTTTGTATGCAATAAATTCATAATCTTGATCTACCTGATAAGCTTCGTTAAAACTTGCATAAATTCCAGGACTAATTTCAATAAAATCAAAGGTTTTATTATCAAATAGAATTTTTACAGTGGCTCCAGAAACCAATAAACTATCCAAATCATCAATCGTATTTCCATCAAGGACAGAAAAAGATTTTGTTAAGGCAACAATCATGATGTTATTAGGCACAATGTGCGTAAAAGCTACCAATTTTGGTTCAGCGGATTTCACATTGATATCAATGGATTCTGGTCGGCAAGAAATAATTCCGAAAAGCAAAAAACATAAATAGATTAATTTATTCATCACTTAAAAATTAAAATTATAACCAATGGAAGGAATAAATCCAAACAATCCTGGTTGCGTATATTTGTAGGAACCATCTTCCTGAGCTTCAATCGTGATTCTGAAAGGTGTTGCTCGATTGTAAAAATTATAAGCTCCTAAATGCCATTCACCTGTAAATTTTTTCTGACGTTTGTTCTTAGATTTCAAAATGAAATTGATGTCCAAACGATGTGAGGTTGACATTCTGTAGGAGTTTCTTTCCGCAAAGATTGGCACGATATCGACGCCAGTTAATCCAGCATTCGGAAGAAAATATTGACCAATCATGGGAGTAAATCTCGCTCCTGATGAAGCTTCAAAAATGAACGAAAACGATAATCTTCTGCGTAATTCAATGTTACCAACGAAAGTAAAATAATGTCTTCTATCATATTTTGCCCAAAAGGCTTTACCGTCATTTAATTCTTCAAACCTACGTTTTGTCCATGATAAAGTATAGCCAACCCAACCCGTTAATCTTCCTTGATCTTTCTTCAAAAGAAATTCCGTTCCACTACTCCAGCCTTTACCTTGAATGAGTAAATCCTCAAATTGATCGTTCAAAATAATTTGACTTCCTTCTCGGTATTCAGTCAAATTTTGCATGTATTTGTAGTACAATTCAACAACAATGTAGGATTTCCATCTTGGTAAATTTTGATTGTACGCCACTGCAATTTGATCGGCAATTTGTGGTTTGATATTTTTAGAGATTGGATACCATAAATCGGTTGGCAAGGCAATGGAGCTACTTGAAACGCGATGCATGAATTGATACATTCTTGAAATGGAGAACTTAATTGCCTTGTTTTGAGAAAATTGATACGCTAAATTAGCACGAGGAGAAACACCCACATACACTTTTTCTTTCACAAAACTTTGAGGTAAAGAAAGTCCACCGTCGAGTTTAATTTTATCGTTCAAACTATGTTTGATGTCGAAATAAGAATTTGTTTCTAGGGTGTTAATTAAACCTCCTTTTTGACTTTTCAAGAATTCTGAAATTTCTCCTGAGGTACTGATTACATTTGGTCTAAAACGATGGTACGTGAGGTTTGTTCCGTATTGAATTTTTGTATTTGGATTCATGAAATATTGTAAATCATATTTCAATCCTATGTCACGCACGGCGCTTTTAATCAAAATGTTATTCTCAAAAAAGGCTCCAAAAATATCATATTTGAATTGAGTATGAATAAGGGAAAGATTCGCAAAAAGTTTATCAGAAAATAAATGAGTCCAACGTAATGTTTGGGTAAAATTTCCCAAAGTAAATCCAAAACCAAAACCTTCGGTAGAATCTCCTTCTTCCGCATATTTTAAGATATCGTTTCCAAAATAACTACTCAAAAACAATTTGTTTTTTTTGTCAATATTTACATGGATTTTGGCATTCAAATCATAAAAGTAAAAAGGAATATTTTGACCAGCAAGTTTGAAAACTTGATCAATGTAGGACCTTCTTCCAGAAATCATAAACGATGCTTTTTCTTTTAAAATTGGACCTTCCAAAGTCAATCGCGATGAAAGCATTCCAATTCCTCCCATTCCATGAAATTTGGATTTATCACCATCGATGGTTCTAATGTCGGTGATGGATGAAAGTCGACCACTGTAATAAGAGGGAAAACCACCTTGTAAATCGTCATCTCTTTGATTACATCTGGATTAAAAACCGAGAAAAAACCAAACAAATGTCCTGGATTATAAACAGTTGCTTCATCCACTAAAATTAGATTTTGATCGCCGTCTCCTCCACGAACAAAAAAATTCGTTCCGCCTTCCGAACCTCGATTTATTCCTGGTAATAATTGCGCGACCTTTAAAATATCAGTTTCTCCCCCAATTGCAGGTAATTTTTTGATTTCCTTGATGTCCAAGCGAATTACGGAAACCTCGGTATTACTAACTAGTTCTTCCCCATTTGATTTTCCTTTTGCACTTGCAGTAACTTCCTGAATATCTTTTACTTTCGTGATAAAAATATCTTCTTGTTTTGACTCTTTAGCAGAAATTTCAAAACTAAATTTCGGGTAAGAACTTGAACTAACCTGAACCGTATATTTCTCCTTTTTTGGAACTTGAATGGAGAAAAAACCATATTCGTTGGTCAAAACTCCCTTTTGTAATTCAACAATAAATATTTTAGAAAATAATAGAACTTCCTTGCTTTCCTTGTCCTTTAGGTAGCCTGAAAGCGTAATTTCATCTTGAGAAAAGGTTAAAAACGAGCAAAGAACAAAAAATAGTAGTAAAAAAGCCTTGTTCATTTATAAACTATAAATAATACATATTAAAAAGTGAAACGCAAGTAAAAACGCTTAGAAAGCCTAAGAAAAACCCATAGATTACTTGCTTTAAAGTGTGTTTTCCTAATAAGATTCGGGCTGACATTACCAACCCAGCAACAACAACTCCTATGATAATTATTTCAAAATAAAATTCCATTTGAAAGTTGAAATAAGCAATTAAAAAGCCAACAAACATGCCCACTCCGATGCCATGAAGACTAATTTTAGTATATTTATTGATGAATCCAGCCAAAGAAATACCTACGAAACCTCCCCAAGGCAAGGCGTAAATTGAAGCGGGTAAAATATGATCTGGAGCCTTAAATAGTAGAAAAAGTCCTAAAATCAGACAATAAATTGCTGATATTACAATCGGCGTGGTTCTTTCTCCCTGATTATCAACCTCAATACTAGAAATGGCTTTGGTACGAAGTAATAATACCAAAGTGATTGCTGGTGCCAAAAATGAAAAGATAAAGAACATCGTGATTACCGCAAATTTATGTCCGTCTGGCATCCAAAACAAGGTGTTTTCTTGAAAATAACTCTGTTCAAAAGAAGGTAAAAACATCGTGATAAGTAAGCCGTATATTGGCATCAACAATGGTAAAAACACCCACGAAATTAAGTGTGCTACAGCCCTCATCTACAGTTCTTTTCTTAATCGTGCCACAGGAATATTTAATTGTTCTCGATATTTCGCAACTGTTCTTCGAGCAATGTTATATCCTTTTTCGTTCAACAATTCTGCCAAACGATCATCTGTCAGCGGTTTTTTCTTTTGTTCTGCTTCGATTGCTTCAGAAAGAATTTTTTTCACCTCTCTCGTAGAAACTTCTTCCCCAGAATCTGTTGACAATGATTCTGAAAAGAAATATTTTAGTGGAAAAATCCCATAGGCAGTTTGAACGTATTTACTGTTTGCCACACGAGAAACTGTTGAAATATCCAAGGCTACCATGTCAGCAATGTCTTTCAAAATCATTGGCTTCAAGTTGGTTTCATCACCAGTTAGAAAGTATGCTTTTTGGTAATTCATGATTGCTTGCATCGTAAACAAAAGCGTGTTTTGACGTTGTTTGATGGCATCAATAAACCATTTGGCATTTTCCAATTTTTGACGTACAAAAGTCACTGCTTCCTTATCTGCTTTGGATGTTTTTGCTCCTTCGGCGTAAGTTCTCAACATGCTTTCATAATCACGGCTAACTTTCAATTCTGGTGAATTTCTGCCATTAATCGAAAGTTCCAACTGACCTTCAAATTCTATAATTGTGAAATCAGGAATAATTTGTTGCATTGATTTTGCCGATTCCTTCATAGAACCACCTGGTTTTGGGTTCAATTTAATGATTTCATCAATCGCTTGCTTCAAATCTTCGTCCTCAATTTCGAGTTTTTTCTGAATTTTATCGTAATGCTTTTTGGTAAACTCCTCAAAATGATCTTGTAAGATTTTTTTTGCAGTAAAAAGCGTAATATTTCCTTCTTGTTTTCTTTGAATTTGCAGTAATAAACATTCACGTAAATCTCTAGCTCCAACTCCTGCTGGGTCTAATTCCTGAATCAAAGTTAAGACTTCTTCCACTTGAGCTTCGGTGACAGTTACATTTGCAGAAAATGCCAAATCATCTACTAAAGCTTCCACCTCACGATTCAAATAACCAGATTCATCCAGGTTACCAATCAGTGTATCCGCAATCAAAAATTGTGTGTCGTCTAAATCCAATAAATGCAATTGTTCCGTTAATTTTTCCTGAAAAGATTGCTCACCAGAAAGCGGAATTACTCGGTCATCATCGTCCTTGCTCGAATTTGAAGTCTGCGTTTTATAGTCGGGAGTATCATCATCAAAATAATCCGAAAGATCAAAATCATCGTCTGAATCTGTCTCATATTCGTCATTTTCATTGTCTCCAAAATCTTCGTCACTTTCTTCTTTTCCTTCTTCCAACGCAGGATTTTCTTCAATTTCTTGTTTAATACGTTGGTCTAATTCCATAGTAGGAACTTGCAACAATTTCATCAACTGTATTTGTTGAGGAGAAAGTCGCTGCTCTAATTTTTGCGCTAAATATTGTTTCAATGCCATACTAGGGGTAAAGATAAGAAAAAAATAGATTTTGTGAAAATCTTGTAAAATTTAATAGGTAGCTATTCCTGCTGTTCGCTATATCTGTATAAACAAAAAAATGCGACTTCGAGAACCTCAGCCTGCATGTTGTTTATGCAGGATGTCACTACCATCAGGGCTAGGCTTCAGGTTTAGAAAAAAGCTCTTACTTCCATTCCACCAGAATGTATTGTTTTGTTAGTTTCAGATTTCCGACCGTTGTACTGAACTGAAATTTGTAGGTTTTTCGACACAGAACGCTGATATCCGATGTTCCACGTAAAGTTGTTTCCTGGTTTCAAGGATTCCAGCATTTCAAAGCCTAAGGCAGAATTTTGGTCACCTGCGTAAGTAATTGATAAATAATTAAATGCAGATTGAAAACTTCCTTTTGATGCTTGATTGTATTTCAACTTGAAACCTAATTCTCCCACATAAGCTGATTCTCCTTCCACATTAATTTTTTCAGAATATCGGGTGTCCAAGGAAAAACGAAACGAAGTGGATGGTTGAATGATAAAAGAAGGTTTCACCATTAAATAATCAATGTCGTAATTTCTACCAGTGGTATAATCTGCCTCCACTAATTTTTTTCCAAGCTGAAAACTTGTTTCTACAGAATATTTTTTTTGAATATTTAGTCTAAAATTCACCTCATTATAATTTTGTTGCCTAGCATCGAAACCTGAAGCCAACAAAGTTTTTGTCATCGAATTGTGATACACATAATCCATCGCGAAAATTGAACTTGTTCGATTGAAATACAAGGTGTTGTGAATATTCGAACTTGAGCTCAATAAACTCGTATCTCTCACTTCGCCGTAAAATGGATTTAAAATTTCTCTGGATTTAAAATTGTTTGTTTTTCGGTTAATTCGAATTCTCGCCTGGTCAGAAAAACGACTCATGAATTTTAATAGTCCCGTCTTTGACGACCACAATTTTTCGGGTTTAAAAAATATTCCTTGATTAAATTCATTTGAAAATGTTTTAACGTATTCATTACTAGGAGTATAAACACGAATAAAACTTGCTTGGTCGGCAAATTGTGCTATCTCAAATTCATTCAAATCTTTTACTCCATCACCATTGTAATCAATCCAGGTGTAGATTCCCTGGCCATCATTAACTTGGATGTACAAAAATTCTCGTTTCAACTCCAAACCACTTCCAATTTCATAAAATGTGTTCCAATTTAGGGCTCCTTTCCAAAATTTTCGATCGTAATCCAAGCGTCCCAACAAGGTGTTTTCAGGTGTTTGATTTATCAATTGTGAATTAATAATTTTTAACTGTCTGTAATTTATCAGCAAATTTAAACGTTGATTTGGATTTCCATTTAATGCCAAATTTGCCCCAAAATTAGTCGCTTTGGCAGCGTTTCTTAATTTTAACGAATCAGACTTTTGATCTAAACGTTCTCTGTAAAAAAGTTTAAAATTTACCTTCGCAGAATCATCATTTGATAGGGAAAATTCTTTGTCATAAAACAAGTAACTCTGGCTCAATAAACTTGTATTTTGTTTAAAGGCATTTCGTTCAAAATCATCCCGATAAGCGAAAATTAATTTCTTAATTTGTTGAGAGACAACTACTTTATGTCGCAAAAAGTTATTGTTTTCACTTCCTGCTAATGTCTGCGAACTTGACAAATAACTTCCATCCCAACTAGATTTAAAGCCTTTATTATTCCATCGTCCAAATAAACGTGCCTTGTATCCATTATAATTTTCTCCAATGGTGTAAGTGGCTAATTCACTGGCAAATGTACCGTTTTTATGGTGCTGAAATTCATTCAATACGGTTGCTGAAAATTGTTGTCCTGTAAAATTTTTATTTCGGGTGTTCCAATCACGGTCAAATTCCACTGCTCGGTATTGTTCGATTGGACTAAAATTTTTGCTCAAGACTTCCAGTTCTGCCTTATTATTGTATTTCCATGCATAGATACTGTCTTTTTTTGCAAAATTGGTACTTGAACTAATTTTTGTTCGGTTACTAATTCCTTGGTCATCTTCAGAATTGATTCTAGAAAAGGTATTCAAATCATTTTCGGAATAGGCAAATTCACTTTCAACTTGGTATTTTTTACCAATTTTATAGGAAAAACCAGTAGACACAAATCTTTTTTGTTTGGGTGTAATTATGATTCGAGCAGGTTCATAATCTCCCTGCGGAATTCCATTTTGAGGTGCCACCCATTTGTAAATTTTGCCTAAAGCATTCGTGTTTGAAAAGACATAATTTCCTTGATTTGGACCTACATAAGTGAAACTTGCTCGGAAAAAGGCTGAATCTTTATTGACAGAAAACACCAACACACTATCAATGCCTAACGAATCAATCAGTTTGTATAAATTTTGATTGTCTATAAAACCAATGGAATCAATAGCCTGCGTTTTTGCCAAATATAAACTATCGCCAATTTCAGATAATAATTTCTTTTGAGAAAAACTCAATTCCTGCTGAATCGTTTGATTTTTGGCGTCTTGTTCACTGTAAGTGTTTAACCAAAATTCCAGTTTTTCAGATTTGTAACTCGTTCCTGCTTGGATTAATGAACGCGCGTAGTTTAAATCAGAATACTGAAATTCAACGACAATTCTGCTATCTTTTGTTATTAAATTTCGGGCTGTAAAAATCACTTCAGCAGTATTGTAATCGATAACATAATCATATTCTTGACCTCTGTCTAATAATTTCCCGTCAATAAAAACACGTTCTGTTCCTGACAAAACCACAATAAACGGTTCATTTTCGTTCCCTCGTAAACGATATGGACCTTGGTTTCCTTCCACACCAGGAATAATCTGACGTGCAAATTTCCCTTTAGATAAGGCGGCACTTCCTTGAAGTTTCCAAGAAGTATTTTTTTTATTCGACCACAAATAATCTCCATACAAACCTTGAGCCCTTTTTTTATAATTTAAAAAGTAACCTGTTGGTTTGCTTATCCAAAAATCTCCAGCAATTAATTTGAAATTATCGTTGTAAACTTGGATAAATACCTGATCAAATTCTTGTAATTTATTTGTATTTCCTTGCGGTTGAATCGGCAAATTATCATCTGAAACGGAAGCCAAAATTTTTAAGTTAGGAGCAATTTCACCTGATAATTCCAAATTTAAAGTTGAATTAATGGATAAATCTTGATTGTTTCCAAAAGAAATTCCTCGGGAGATACTTCCATTTTTTTTAATCCCTGAATTTCCGAAAATTTCAGCGTAAGTATCTGTTGATTGAATTAAAAATTTATCTCGATTCCCTTTTGTTTCATTAAATATAAGGGAAGTATCTCTACTTTGAATTTTCCGATTCAAATTCATGGGAAACACACGAAATACAACTTTCAAAGAATCGCCACAGTTGCCCAGAAATTTAAAAATACCTTTGCTGTAATTAATTTCATAATATTCTTTTTCCAGTACTTGATTTCCACAATAAACATAAACTGAATTCGGAAAAATAGTGAAGCTATCCAATACATATTCCTTGGTGTTTGCTGGTAAAATTATTTCCCGTTGACTGGTTTCCTGTGAAAAAATGATGTTATTTGCTAAGAGAATAAGGAATGTAAAGCTTAGTTTATAAAATTTCTCAAAAAGCGTTACAGGTCTCAAGAAAAACTTGAAAAAATAATTGATAAATTTAGAAAATATTACCTTTTTGGACCTCAACTTGAATTGTATTTTAAGCAATAAACAAATATTAAGCTGCATTATTGTACAAAATAACAAAAGGCTTGAACATAATCCAAGCCTTTCATAAATCAAAATAAAATTTGATTAGTTTTTAATTATTTTTTGAACTCTAAATTCCTCATTCACTTTTGTTTGAATGAAATAGATTCCAGCATTTAACTTACTCAAATCAAGTTGATTTTTCCCTTCTTTAAAGGTTTTTTCAGTAATGATTTGACCATCAATGTTTGTTAAAACGCAGCTTATTTTTTGATTTCCTTCAAATTCAATAAAAAGTACATCATCACTTGGATTAGGATAAATTGTAACAACAAGTTCATCGCTAAATTCACTGATTGAATTGTTGGAATAGTCGCCAGCACCGCTTCCAGGATTAAAAATACCTTTTTCTTTATTAGAACGAGAACGATTAAAATCTTGTGCTCTATAAGTTGCGGTACATGGAGTTGCCAAATCAAAACTTACGAAATAATCCAATCCACTAAAACCAGGCAGAGGAGTATCAGTAAAAACTGTTGGATCACCAAATGGAATGGCTGGAGATAATTCAACCCAACCATCTTGGTCTGTGTGTCTATACACTAAATATTGTCCATCCGCTAGACCTTCATAATTATCCCAATACACATCAAACACACCAGGAGTTGGTTGTGCAATTGTATTCAAATGCAAGGTTTTATGAGGAATAGAAAGAATTCCTTCTACCCCACATGAATTAACTGCTGCAATTCGATACCTCCACGAGCGCTGCACAGGTGAAGCCACCACATCATTAAACACAGACAAGTTGGAATAGTGAACTGTATCAATCAATAAGTAATTTCCAGCATTGTCATTTTCTCGGTAAATATTATAATGGGAAATACCTTCTGCTTCCATTTTTTCCCATACTACTAAATTTGTTATACTTGCTGTATCAACAGTAACCACGCAAATATCATTTCTAAAAGGAGCTCTAGTTCCAACCTTGATTGATTTTTGAGAAATACAATCAGTTCCAGAATTAACAGTAAGTAGGTAATCTCCAGCTGTTAAATTGTAATTATCAACCGTTGTTACACCATTGTCCCAAACAGTTGAATTAACTGCACCTCCTTGAGGATGCTGAATTAAGGTAACGTCGATTCCACCGTTATTAACATTACAAGCTGCAAGTATCACAGAGTCAGTAATAATTGTGGCGAAATTATCGTTTAAAAATAAACTGTCTTTATAGATACATCCATTTCCATCAGTTACTTTAAACGTATAAAATCCATTTCCAACAGTTGTTAAGTTAGGACTTGTTGCCGTTGTTGACCATAAATAATTATATGGAGCTTGTCCTCCAGAGACATTGGAAATAATACTACCATTATCTGCCCCACAATCTGGTTTATTTAATGTAAAATTATTTGTTATTGCCGAAGGTGCTGTAACTTGGAATGAATTTCTTAACTGACATCCACTTGCACTGTATAGTGTATATTCATAATTTCCTGGTGCTAAATTAGAAATTTGATTTCCATACACTCCATTTTGCCACAAGCAATAATAATCAGTAATTCCACTGATTGCTAAGCTGATAGAACCATCATTTGTATTAAAACAACTTGGGTTAGTTATGGTTTCGTCAATAGTAACATCACTAGCTCCAATTGAGGCTAATCCAATTGCCTTACAATTATTATCGTCGCTAACAAATGCATAATATGAACCCGGGGATAAGGACGAAATTTGAGTGTTTGTTTGACCTGTATTCCAGTAAAAATCAAAGTTTGAAGCTGCACCAGGTACTACCACAGCGGTTGCAGAACCATTAGTTCCAGCGCAAGTTGTGGCAACAGTTGTCATATTAATACTTGGTGAAGCAACAATTTGGTAATTAGCTGTACTTGTAATGAAACATCCGTCCACATTAACAACATATCTTAATAAACCAGTTGGAAAGTTTGTGTTTAATAGATTTGCGTTAATAATCGTATTATTAACCTCGATCCCATTTACTCGAAAAGTTCCTTGATCGTAATAATTCACATATTGTGATAAATCAACTTGCTGATCGTTATCACAAAAAATAACTGGATTTGAGGTAAATTGTACATTTACGGATGGATTTGTTGGTGTGAATGCATCTAACTGCAATGTATATGTTCCAAATCCATCTGTATACGTAATTTCAATTTGGTCTGTTCCAGCAGCAGGAATTCCTAAGATTTTAAATTTAAAAACACCATTCACTATTCCGCTTGGAATAATGTTAATGTTAGTAGTAGTGCCGTTTACACTAATTGCACTTACAATGGAAATCATATCAGAATCAAAATCCTCAATTTGTATGTCTGGGTAAATCTCATTAATTTGTCCAACACATAAGCCCGTATTTGGAGCTGTTGTTCCACTGTAAATAATTGGTGTTTGATTTAATACTTTCAATTCTGGCAACAAGTCTCCTTGCAAAACATAAGAGGCAAATAAATGTTTGTTATCGTTATCCAATGATAATTGCAATGAATTTGGTTCAATAGCTGTTCCAGCAGGTAAAATATCGTTACCAACTGTTTCCCAAGGAGTTCCAGCAACAAAATCTCTTCTAATTACTTTTAAAACATCAGTGCTTCCTCCAAGTGCAACACCATCATCTCTAAATCGGGAATAAATGAATCCATGACTTGCACTAGATTCTTTAGCTAAATAATCAGCATCTAAATTAAAATTTGTAATCGATTGCGCTGCTAAATCAACATCAATTACTGTTGATCCATCCATTTCATATTCATAACTTTTATTGTTTGCATCTTCAGTACCGTAGAAAGCAACGTAACTATTTTTGTTCCCAACCAAGGCAAATCCTGGATTATCCCAATCTGCACCATTTGATTGAATAATTCCAGTTCCTGTTCCTTCATAAGGAAACATAACGTCTATTGCTCCTTTTTCAAAACGTGTTGCTCTTACCTTATTTGTATAAACTCCGAAATATACATCGTTTTGGGTTACTTGTATTTGTAAATCTGCCAATGATAATTCTGTCCCGTAAGCCTCTGCACTCATTTCGTTCCAAGTAAACCCAGGGTTTCTTTCTAAACCATAAACGAAATCTGTCACTCCCTCTTCTCTTGTATATAAAATATATAATTCTTCAGGACCATTTCCAGTTTCAAAAGCCCAATTATCATTAACACTTGTTACTGCATAATCTTGCACAACCATCACTGGATTCATTGCTGGATATTCGTATTTCCAAAAGGTAAAACTAGTTCCATTGTAACCAACAAGATAAACAATTGTTCCGATTTTTTGAGTAATGATCTTTGACATCTGAGTTGAAACAACAAATCCAGAAGAAATCCATTGACTAGTTTGTGGATTATAGTAATATTGATAGGTATTAAATCCTGTTCCTAAATCTTGATTTACAAATTGATAGACCTTTCCATCAATCATTTCGAAATCATAAACAGCATTTGATAGCACATTTGGATTTGCAGGTAAATTCTCCCAAACCTGTTGGGCCATAGTTTGCACTGTAATCAGTACAAAAAATAAAATGCTAATTTTTTTCATGGCTTACTGTTTTATGATTTTAATTGTTGTTTCAAAATTATTTTTATTCGCTTTTAGATAATACACACCATTACTTAAATGACTTAAATTCATTTTGCTAACTCCTTCTTGATAGTTGAACTCTTGAATTAGTTTTCCACTTGCTCCGAACAATTTAACATCAAGTGAAGGGATTCCTTTGAAATCAATATTTAATTCCTCATCAAATGGATTTGGATACAATTGGATATTAATTCCTTCTCCTGCATATTCAAAAATGGAATTATTAGAGTATTCACCAGTTCCATTTCCAGGATTAAATGTACTTTTTTCCTTGTTGGATCTCGATCTATTGAAATCCTGAGCTCTCCAAATTGTAGCAGTACAAGGTTCATCCAAAGAAATTTCAACCATGTAATCCAATCCAGGGGCACTGATTGCAATATTATCTGTGAAACTTAAGGAGTTTGTTGGTAAACTTGCCACTTCTTCCCAACCAGCAGCATCTGTGAACCTCCAAAGAACATAGCTAGAAAAAACATTTCCTTCGTATTGATCCCAAGTTACTTTCACTTGATTTTGGCCTAAATCAAAGGTGTTCAAATGCAGGGTTTTGTGAGGAAATGATAAATCACTTTCTGCTCCACATAAATCTACTGCTGAAATTTTATACCTCCAAGATCTAGCTACTGGAGAAGCAATAACATCGTTAAAAACAGAAAGATTTGTGTATTGTACCGTATCAATTAATAAATATTCGTCGGCAGTGTTTGTTTCTCTGTAAATATTGTAATGAGAAATACCACTTGTTTGTGCTTTTTCCCAAACTACTAAATTTGTTGTAGTTGTAGAGTCAACACTCACAATGCAAATTTCTTGTGTCAATGGTTTTTGTGTTCTAATATTCCAACCACGAATGGATTTACATAAATTACTTGTTGTTGCTGTACAAACATAGTTTCCAACGGCTAGATCAGCAATGTCTTCAGTTGTTTCTCCATTTGACCATGAAATATCGGTTACAACATCCCCTATCTGTGGTATT
Organism: uncultured Chitinophaga sp.; assembly: GCA_964532475.1. Taxonomy (GTDB): domain Bacteria; phylum Bacteroidota; class Bacteroidia; order Flavobacteriales_D; family Crocinitomicaceae; genus M2408. The sequence continues at coordinate 10,533 of CAZHLZ010000010.1, read as the reverse complement.
AAAAGTGCATCAATTGAACCATTTGAAGTATTACATGAAGCAGGAATTACTGTTCCGAAAATTCCAGCAGAATTACTTTCAGAAAGGTAATAAACATGGTCAGAAATACAGTTGTTTCCATCGGTAATTGTTAGTGTGTAAACGCCAAAAGGAATGTTAGAAAGTGTATTTGTTGACCCTCCTGAACTCCAATTGTACGCAAATGTTGGTGTTCCTCCTGAAATTGAGGTAACACTTAATTCACCATCGCTATTTCCGCACGAAGGCTGAATTTGACTTACCTCTAATTCCAATTTTGGAGCTTCAGAAACTATAAAAGTTTTTGAGAAATTACATCCAGAATTGGTTCTAATTGTTAACTCATAAGTCCCAGCCGTTAAATTTGAAATATCAGCAGATTGGTATCCGTTACTCCACAAATAACTAAACGTTTCTGTAATTCCGTTTACACTTGTTGTAATTGCTCCATTATTTCCTCCAAAACAAGAAACATCATTACTCGTTCCATCTATTGAAACATTCGTTGGAAATATTTCTGCCGCTGCAATTGTTTTACACGCTTTTGCATCTTCAATGTTGAAGTAGTAAATTCCCGAAGCTAAATTTGAAATATTTAAGGTGTTTTGATCACCACTTGACCAATAATGAGTATATGGTGCAGTTCCTTGACTTATGATTGCTGAAGCTGTTCCATTTGATGTGCCACAATCAGTATTTGTAGTGGAAATTTGAACTTGCGGTCTAGAATTAACTATTACATCAACAGGAATTCTAGCGGATGTGCAAATGCCGTCAGAAGCCTCCACATAAAATGTAGTGCTTGTGCTCAAAGAAGGATTGTAATTTCTCCCTTCAAACAAAAGATTTCCCCCAGTCATTACATCAAACCATCTAATTATACTTGCACCAGTCGAAAGTGAGACATTTACTACCTCATTTTCACAAATTTCAACAGGAGAATTGGAAGTTATTCCAGGTGCAAAATTTACAGTTACAATTACCTCATCACTTGCTTGACAGCCATTTACATCTGTTCCAAGTACTGAAAAAGTTGTTGTACTTACCGCAGAAAAACCTACATTATCTGTAACACCGTTATCCCAAGCATAAGAAATAGCAGTTCCTGTTCCAGCTAAAGTAATTGTTTCATTTTGACAAACACTCAAGTCATTTCCAGCATTTACAGTTGGAAGTGCGTTCACAACTACATCCACCTGATCTGAATTTTGACAACCGTTATCATCTGTTCCTACAACAGTATATAATGCAGAACCTGATGGAATAAATGATTCATTTTGAACTCCACCATTATCCCAAGCATAAGAAGTTGCACCTGTTGCAGCTAAAACAATACTGAACCCAGAACAAACAGAAATATCTGCACCTCCATCAATTGTAGGTAAAGGATTGACAACAACATCTACTTGATCGGTATTTTCACAACCATTTGCGTCGGTTCCTGTTAAAGTGTAGGTTCCACTTGCCGCTGGAATAAAAGAAACGCCATCAGCAACTCCGTTATCCCAAACATAAATTGATGCACCAGCACCACTAAGTGTTATTTGAGCATTTTCACACACTGCTATATCTGCTCCTGCATCAACGGTTGGGAGTGCATTAACAGTAACTGTAACTTGATCTGTATTTTGACATCCATTTACATCTGTTCCGTTTACAGTATAGCTTATGCTTCCCACAGAAGGAGTGAATATTGTGCCATCAAAAACCAAATTATCCCAATCATAAGTACTTGCTCCTGAACCACTAAGAGTTACTTCTTGTCCCTCACAAACAGTGATATCCGCTCCTGCACTTACAGTTGGTAAAGCATTTACAGTAATGTTCATTTGATCTGTGTTTTCACATCCATTTGCATCCGTTCCAATAACCGTATAAGTTGTTGTGGCAACAGGAATAAATGAAACTGATTGCACACCACCATTATCCCAACTATATGATTGAGCTCCAATTGCATCCAAAGTAGCTGATTGACCTGCACAAACGCTAATATCCACACCTGCATCAACAACTGGTAAATTATTTACATTTACATCAACTTGATCAGAATTTTGACATCCATTTGCATCTGTTCCAATTACTGTATAAGTGTTTGTTATAGCTGGAACGAAAGAAATTCCATCGCTTACACCATTGTCCCAAGTATAAGTAACACCTCCACTTCCGCTTAAGCTTACTGGATCATTTTGACAAACAGTGATATCAGAACCAGCACCAATAGTTGGCAGTGCATTAACAGTTACATTAACTTGATCAGAATTTTGACATCCATTTATATCCGTTCCAATAACTGTGTAGCTTGTACTTCCCACAGAGGGAGTGAATGCCGTGCCATCAAAAACCAAATTATCCCAATCATAAGTACTTGCTCCTGAACCACTAA
>CAZHLZ010000010.1:0-8032 GCA_964532475.1 uncultured Chitinophaga sp. | reverse complement strand
GATCTGTGTTTTCACATCCATTTGCATCCGTTCCAATAACCGTATAAGTTGTTGTAGCAACAGGAATAAAGGACGCCGACTGTACCCCGCCATTATCCCAAATATATGTTTGAGCCCCAATTGCATTCAAGGTAACTGATTGACCTGCACAAATTGTTATGTCTGCTCCTGCGTCAACAACTGGTAAATTATTGACAATAACATCAACTTGATCTGAATTTTGACAGCCATTTACATCTGTTCCAATCACTGTATAAGTGCCACTTGAAGCTGGCAAGAAAGAAATCCCATCGCTTACACCATTGTCCCAAGAATAATTGACCCCACCACTTCCGCTTAAGGTAACTAAGTCATTCTGACAAATCGTAATGTCTGAACCAGCATTGATCGTTGGAAGTGCATTCACAGTTACAATTACTTGATCTGTATTTTGACATCCATTTAAGTCTGTACCTGTTACAGTATATGTTGTATTTCCAACTGGAGGAACAAAAGATGCGCCATCAAACACAGAATTATCCCAAGTGTATGTATCTGCTCCTGAACCGAAAAGACTAATTCCAGAATTTTCACACAAAGTTGTGTCGTTTCCAGCATTTACCGTTGGAATTGGATTTATTGTAACTAGAATTTGGTCAGTTGCTATGCAACCATTTGCATCTGTACCTGTAAGGGTAAATGTAGTCGTACTAGATATAGAAAATGGAACATTATCAATTAAACCATTACTCCACATATATGATTGAGCACCAGTTCCAGCTAAAGTTATGGATGTATTTCCGCAATACGTTTGATCAAATCCCGCATCGACAGGGGGTAACTGATTAATATTAACATTCACTTGATCTGTGTTTTCACAGCCATTTGCGTCTGTTCCCGTTACAATGTAGGTATCATTAAAAGTTGGACTAAAAGGCACTCCATTCATAACGCCATTATTCCATGAATACGTTGCACCACCTGTTGCAGAAAGCACTATTTGGCTATTTAAACAAATTGTTTGATCATTACCTGCATCAATATTTGGCAAAGGATTCACAGTTGCAAGCACACTTACTCTTCCAGAAACACAACCATTATCCCTTGCTTCTACATAATATGTTGTGGAAGAAGAAATAACAGGTTGAAATGGAGACGAAATAGACATCGGATTTGCATCCCCTACTTGAGCATACCAATATAAATCACCCAAGCCAGTAGAAGAAGTTGCATTAAGATTTGCTTGTCCACTTCCACATATCGCATCATCCAAAGTCGAAACAATAACATAATTACTAAACGTGATATCTTTTGTAAACGAAATAGTGTCAAAACCATCAGTTACGAAAAAGGTTAAAGTGGTTGTACCAGCTGCTGCTTGATAAGAATTAACTTCAAAATGTTGCGTTTTTCCACTTTGAAAAGAAGCATAATAATTAAGGTTTGAATCTGCTAAAACTGCTTGATTCGAAGAACTTATGTTCGTGATTTTCAACATGTCTCCATTTTCATCCCAAAGGGTAAACTTCTCAAATAATTGAGTTTGACTCGTATGCGGGCACAAGGTTGTTTTAGGATTTAAAACTAAAGAATCAATAAAAGGAGCTTGATTTAAAATTTTTATTTTATGGAATGAAAAGAATGAATAAGCTGCTGACATTCGTTCGCTTGCACTGCTATTAAAGATGTCAAAATTTGCAGGACTTAATTGATCTATTTCAAAAAGTTGATTACCAGCTTGGCCTACTATTTCCCAAGTATCCGTCGTGTAATCCTTTTTTAGTACTTTGGTATTGGATCCAGTGAAATCTAAACTTTGACCAAAATTAGTTAATAAATACCCCTCGTTTAATCCATTAGAATTCGAATATTTATGTGCATTTGAATAGTAATCTCCTGAAATTGCTTTATTGTATTTTACACCGTTTGTAAACTGAATTTCAACCCTATTTGCAGTTGTATCAATTGATAATACTGATAGTTTATCAAATCTATTACTTATCAAAGATGCAGTTGATAATTTTACAGGGTGAATTCCATTATAAAGTTCACCAAGTGAAGTTCCATCATGTGCCAAGAAATTGATATCATTTTTGTGTGATTTCATCAATTGCAATCTATCTGTATTAACATCACCAGACGCAATCCATAAAGTATCACCTAAAAGCTCTAAATGGAAATCTTGCATTTCCATACCTGTAAATTCCCCAATAACAAAATCATTAATGGTGGAGGTGGCTGTTTGCCAATACCCAATTCGATAGTTAATACCTGAAGTGTCAGGAAAAAACCAATAATACTCAGTAGAATTGAAGGTTCTAAAACCATAGTTTGCATTAGAACTATAATTTGTAAAATCAGCAGTGAATTTCTGAGTAACAGTATTTCCAGCGATGGAATACACATTTATTTTTGGATTATTTTCTTGATCTGATACAAAGGTGAAAACTAAATTTCCTTGCTGATCTTTATCAGATTTTAGTTCCCCTGCACCAACTGCTAAAGTTTCAAAATAAAGGTTTGACCAAGACGCACTTAAATTGTTGTATTGATCAACTTGTAAAATATCATTGGAACCATCATTGTAAATGAATGCGCAATTTAAACGTCCTTCATTATCAACGTGATACTTAAAATTATTGGAACTATAACCTAAAATATTTGCAGGTGGATAGACATCTTTCCAATCACCTTGTGCGATTAAATTTAATGAGAGAATAAGTGAAAAAATAAATAGTATTAATTTCATGATAAAATCTGTATTTATACTTTAGACTAAAAAAAATAAATTATCCCCCAAATTTAGGTCAAAAAAATGGATTTATTGCAATTTTATAAGCTTACATGAGCAAAATGCATATATTTATCGATAAAACCGATTTTTCAGCGAATATTTAAGCAAATAATCTTTTTATTACTTCCGTAATTACTCCACAAGAAATTATTTTGATTTTGTAGTTGTTTTGATTCACTCCTTTATTGTATTTCGAAATAACAATGGCATCAAATCCTAATTTTTCTGCTTCCGAAATCCGTTGCTCAATCCGATTTACTGGTCTAATTTCTCCCGATAATCCTACTTCAGCTGCAAAAGCTGTTTTTGCATGAATGGGTAAATCTGCGTTGGATGACATAATAGAGGAAACTACAGCTAAATCAATCGCTGGGTCATCGACTTTAATTCCGCCAGCAATATTTAGAAAAACATCTTTGGCGCCCAATTTAAAACCACATCTTTTTTCCAAAACTGCAAGTAACATATTCAAGCGTTTGGAGTCGAAACCAGTGCTTGAACGTTGAGGTGTTCCATAAGCAGCAGTACTTACAAGTGCTTGAACTTCAATCAATAAAGGGCGAGCTCCTTCTAAGGTAGAAGCGATTGCAATTCCACTTAAATCTGCATCGGTATTTGTGATTAATATTTCAGATGGATTTTCTACTTGTCGCAACCCTGAACCTTGCATTTCGTAAATTCCAAGTTCATTGGTACTTCCAAAACGATTTTTAATTGTTCTCAATAAACGATAAAAATGATTTCTGTCTCCCTCAAATTGTAATACAACATCCACCATGTGTTCTAAAACTTTTGGTCCAGCCAAGGCACCTTCTTTGGTAATATGGCCAATTAAAAACACAGGAACGTCGGAAAGTTTAGCGTATCGTAATAATTGTGAAGTACATTCTCTCACTTGAGAAATACTACCTGGTGAACTTTCGATTTGACTGCTATAAAGCGTTTGAATAGAGTCAATTACTAGCAATTGCGGTTGAATTTCTTCCGCTTGTAAAAATATGTTTTGTAAGTTTGTTTCTGTTAAAATATAACAGGATTCATTTTGATGACCAATACGATCTGCACGCATCTTAATTTGTTGGTCACTTTCTTCACCAGAAACATAAAGAACGCGTAAATTTTTCTCCAAAATTGCTAATTGCAATAATAAAGTTGATTTTCCAATTCCAGGTTCTCCTCCAAATAAAATCAGTGATCCTGGTACCAAACCTTCTCCTAAAACACGATTTAATTCTTTGTCTTGAAGTGAAATTCTAGTTTGCGCAGTATGCTGAATTTCTTGTAAAACCTGTGATTTTGCCGTGCGACCAGTATTCGTTGAAAATGCAACTAATTGTGATAAATTTTTCTCAACAATTTCTTCCACAAAGGTATTCCATTCTGAACAAGAAGGACATTTTCCTAACCATTTTGGGGTTTGGTAGCCACAATTTTGACAAAAAAATGCAGATTTTACTTTAGCCATTGAATTTTTTCCTCAAAAATAAATAAAACATTGCAGTTTTTAACAATTTCACTTGGCATCTAATAATTTTGCCACGGATTCCACTAATTTACACGAGTAAAATAGGAAAACTAGAGAAATTATTTGCAAAAAAAACTAAATTTCTTTTCAGTTTATCTACCTCTCCACAATCGCTTCTTCTAAATATTTTCCGAAGTAAAAAACATCTTCAAAAGAGTTGTACAAAGGCACTGGTGCTAAGCGAATCACATTAGGTTCGCGCCAATCGGCAACAACACCTTTTTGCATCAATTTGTCAAATAATTCTTTTCCGCCACCGTGAACGAGCATTGAAAGTTGTGCTCCTCTATATTTTTTATCTCTTGGTGTGATGATTTCAAAAGTACATGATTCTTTGTGTTTTTCAGAAACATCATCAATGATAAATTCTAAAAATGCAGTTAAAAGATCACTTTTTTCCCTTAATTTTTCCATTCCCACTTCATCAAAAATATCCAAAGAAGCTAAGTGAATTGCCATAGACATTACAGGCGCGTTACTCAATTGCCATCCTTCTGCACCTTCCATTGGTTTAAAGCCTGGCTCCATCAAAAATCGTGTTGATTTATCGTGACCCCACCAACCTGCAAAACGAGGAAGTTGTTCATTATTTGCATGTTTTTCATGCACAAACATACCAGAAACACCACCAGGTGAAGAATTCAAATATTTGTAAGAACACCAAGCAGCAAAATCCACCTTCCAATCATGAAGTTTTAAGATTACATTTCCCGCTGCATGAGCTAAATCCCAACCAACATAAGCACCCACTTGATGAGCTTCAGCGGTAATTTTTTCCATATCAAATAATTGACCTGTGTAATAGTTTACACCACCAATCATGATTAAGGCTAATTCGTCACCAACTTCTTTAATTTTTGAAATGATATCTTCCTCACGAATCAAATGTTCACCTTCACGAGGAAAAATTTCTATCAAGTTTTCTTTCAAATCTAAATTGTGAAATTTCACCTGAGATTCTAAGGCATATTGATCACTTGGAAAAGCTTTTGCTTCGCAAATAATTTTGGTTCTTTTACCTTTTGGTTGGTAAAAGGAAACCATTAACAAATGTAAATTTGTTGTTAATGAATGTGTTACAACAACTTCTTTTTCCTTAGCACCAACAATTTTTGCCAATTTAGCGCTTAGATTTTCATGATAAGAAAACCAAGGATTTTTTCCTAAAAAATGTCCTTCTACGCCAAATTTTGCCCAATCATTTAATTCCTGTTGAATGTAATTAATCGTGTGTTTAGCTTGTAAACCCAAGGAGTTACCTGTGAAATATCTAACATCTTTTTCCAAAAATGTTGGCAAGAAAAATTGATTTCTATACGCTTTTAGTGAATCTTGATTGTCTAAATTTTGAGCAAAACTCAAGGTGTTTTCAAAGTTCATAATTGATTAACAGTTAGTTATGAAAATATTCTTTATCAAAGATAGTGAAAAATTGAGAAAAAATAAGACTTAAGATTTAGATAATATACAAGGAAATCCCGATTCTTGAGCTTCTCATTAATCAATTTCATTCAACAACACTTTCCAAAGAATATTGGAATTCATTGAAGTTGCTTCATCTGAAGGCAAAATTTCACCATCGAGTTGATGAATAAAAGCCTCGATTAAACTTGGAATTGTAGCGAAAGCCACTTGATCCTTATTAACAGGATTGATGGAACTAATTTCTAGAAAAAAGCCATTATTTTTGTTAGCTGCAAGTGAAATGTTTAATTCAACAGACTCTCCTGCGGTCCAAAATTGTTTTAATGAAAAGGTAATTAAATCACTAATCAACATTCCGAGTGGAATTAAAGTATTCATAGAGAAACTTGGAACCCAGGTTTGTGCATTGATTACCAAATAATTACTTTGATTCATGTACCGAATACTGGCAATTAAATCCAATAAAAAGTCTTGTAAACTATCTTTGTTGTTTTCAACAGATTTCAATAAAATCAAATGAATTGCAGAAAGCGTTTGAATTTTCTGCTGGATTTCAAGTAAAATCTCCCGATTTATTTCTTCGTTTTCGTTGAGATAAATTTTAATTAAGCTCGTTAAAATCTGTAAATTATTATTTACACGATGATGTACTTCTCGGATAAGTAGAACTTTTTTCTCCTCTTGATTTTGGATTTCAATTTCCTTTTCAGAAACATTATCAATTGCTTCTCCTAAGGCTTTTCTTTCTTTTTCTAATAAGCGCTCTAATTCTGATTTTAGGTTACTTAATTCTTCTTTTTGCCTAATTCGAACAAGTAAAGTAGCTGCCAATTCGGCGATTAATTCAAAAAGTTGAACGTGTTGTTCTGTATAAAAGTTTTCTGCTGAATTTTCAGAATCAATGACCCCAAAAAGTTCACCGTTGAACTGAATTGGAACAGAAATTTCAGACAAGCGAGGCGCATCATCTACAATATATCGCTCATCTAATAAATTATTTGGCGAACAAACAGTTTCTTGATTTTCGGCTACCCAACCGGCAATTCCAACTCCGTAATCCAGGGTCAATAAATTCTGAATTACTTCTCCATTGGGGTTTTTTGCTCCATGCGCAGCACGCTGAATAATTTTTCTTTGTCTGGGCAAGGCTTCATAAACTACGCAATCTTCAATTTGAAGCGATACCATAAAATTTTTGGTTATCGCCCAAAATACTTCCTGAAATGTTTCTGCACTTGAACTAATCTTAATAAAGTTATGAATGACTTTTAGTAAAAATTCAGAATCTCTATAAGGATTTTGAGTTTTATTTGCCTTATTTTTCACTTTTGAAAAAGTTTGGACTCTTCTCTTCAAGGGAAACGACGTATTTTTTCAAGTTTTGCTCATCTCCTTTGTTCAAAATCATTAATTTATTATCGGATTCAACTACGATGTAATTGTCTAATCCCTCAATCAAAGCTAATTTATTGGATGGTAGATTTACAATGCAATTCGCGGAATTGATCATGTGAACATTTTCTCCCACTACAGCATTTCCGTTGAAATCTTTTTCAATGTGTGTATACAAACTTCCCCAAGTTCCCAAATCGGACCAATCAAAATTTGCTAATACAACATCTACATTTTTTGCATTTTCCATTACGGCATAATCAATTGAAATGTCTTCACATTTTTCAAAGCAAACATTAATGTTTTCTTGCTCAGAAGTAGTATTGTAAAATGAATTTTCTGGTGAAAATAACTTATATAAAGTTGGAGTGAATTTTTTAAGAGAATTAAGAATTGTCTCTGCTTTCCAAATAAAAATTCCTGAGTTCCAGTAATAATTACCAGATTTTAGAAAAATCTCTGCCACTTCTTTGTCAGGCTTTTCCCTAAAATGTTTGACTTCCTTAATTTGTCCGCCTAAAATATCTCCAGAATCTTCAAATTCAATGTATCCATAACCTGTATCAGGGCGCGTTGGTTTAATTCCAAGTGTCACTAAACGTTCGTTATTGTTTGCCTGTTTGATTGCAATTTCAACGATGTTTTTAAATTTTTCTTCCTTCATAATTAAATGATCAGAAGGTGCAATGGTTAACACCGCATTTGGATTGATGTTGTAAATTTTTGCTGCTGCATAAGCGATACATGGAGCCGTATTTTTTCTTTTTGGTTCGGTTAAAATCTGACTTTTATTTATTTGAGGCAATTGTTCAGCCACCAAATCAGCATAACTTGCATTCGTAACTATGTAGATATTTTTAGAGTGATCGTCCCGGCCTTCACGCCCTTCGGCCCTGCGGTGACCTTCTGCTCGTCGA
>CAZHLZ010000009.1:19130-26752 GCA_964532475.1 uncultured Chitinophaga sp. | reverse complement strand
ATTGCTTGTCGTTACTTTTCGAATCCAAGCATAATCCATAGAGAGAGGAAGTCCCGTGAAATTCACGCGAAAACCGGTAACCACACCAAAACCAAAGGGAGAGAGTGCAAATTTCCCTTGCCCGTATTTTTCTTGATAACCTATATCAACATATTTAAAATGTTCTGGAATAGATTTCAATATGGACGTGTTGTATCCAATATAAAACTCTATGGGTTTCTCCTGAGCGGATATTTCAATCAAAGAAAAAAATATATATAAGGCGAATAAAAGTTGTTTCATATCTTCTAAATTTTAAAACAAATATAGGGCTATGTAAAAAACAAAAAATAAGTTAATTTACTCAAATTGACTAAGTAATTTTACGTAGATAAACTCATTTTTAAACTCAAAAACACTATTCAACCTCCTTGCCTTCCTCATTAATTTTAAACGATCGCTTTCCAATTTTCACTTTTGCAAAACCATCGAAAAGTTATTTTGAAAACTAAAATTCAGATATTTTACAACATTAATCTTTAGGAATACAGCCTTTGCCTTTGCAGAAGAAACAAGGTTTTTTCTCTGCTCTTTTTGTGAGACTACCGGATCCGGTGCAAGTGTAACAACTGTACTTTTTATACGTTATGTTTTTCCCATAGCCATACTGGGCTGTCCAGGTACCGCTACCTTGGCATGAATAGCACTTTTCTAATATATACTCCTTCTTTCTGTCTAATCCTGTTCCCTCGCAATGTGTACAGGTGGGGCATGAGCGTTCTTGTTTGTATTTTTCGGCTATTCTTTCAGCTTCAGATTGATGTAATGTATTAAATGTGTTGCCGGATTTGCTCAAATAATCGAGCTTGCAATTGCCATCGAGTGAGTAAATTCTATCTTCGTCTTCAGCGCTTAATATTCCCCATTTGCTCTCATAAAATTTACCTTCTATCCAATTGCTTTTAAATTGGTGTGCCATGTCAAATAGAACCCATTCGTTTGCTTTTCTGCCGGCAAATGCAACACAATATTTGTTTTTGTAGTTGGCTTTTAGTTCATCGTAAACAAAGGGTATTATTTCCTTTCCTTCACTGCTAAATGCCCCCCATTTGTCTTCTAATCTTGCAATAAAAACAAGGTCTCTTTTTTCTACGGGGAGATTTTTATCAGTTGAAGCGAATTTTATTTCGTCATAGCTGTAAGGTATAATTATTTCTGTTTGGGTGTTTACTACACCATACTTACCATTAATTTCTGAAATGATAAACTTTTCATTTACAATCATGCTATTATTCAGATAAAAAGATGGAATTTGCTTGCCTTCATGATTAAATAAATAAATGGAATCGCCTATTGTTGCGTAAATATTTCTTGCTGTTGCATTAGGTGAGATACTGCTTAATGAACAGGATAAACTTTTGCGTCCTTTTAAATTATTCACATCACTTACGCCTCCTTCATTTGCATCATATAATGCATCAAAAACGCCAGCAATAACTTCTCCGTTAGAATATAACACACCCAGTTTTCCATTACTAGTGAAAACGCTTAACTGTGGTGATTTACCTTCTTTGTCTGTGAAATTAGAGATGCAATCACATTGTGGTTCAACAAGATTATTGCCTTTGATATCGACTATGCCATATTTTCCATTAAGCTTATAAGGAATAAAACCTCTTACATAATAGCGATCTTCGCTGAAAAAAATGTAAAGGTTGTCACCAAGGGTGATATCGTCTGCCAAAGGCAATATAACGTTGCCGATAGTATCAAAGAAGCTGAATTTTCCTACTGAAACAGCCTTTATTATTCCCGGTGCTTTATCATTTAAGTAATTGATATAATCATATTCTATAGGCACAATTGTTTTTCCTGAAGCATGTATTACTCCCCATTTACCATCTTCCCAGCCTTTTAATATATTGTTGTTTTTCTTTCCGCCAGCAATTACGATTTTATAGTTTTCACCAAGGAAACAGTCTCTGCAATCATCATATTCCGCAGGAACAACTATTTCGCCATTAGCGTTTTTATATCCGCATTTGCCTTTTGATTTAAACTCTATTAAAGAATTCTGAGTAAACAAATAGTTTGCTTTAATTAGTATTAAAATAACTATCAAAAATGGTACTTTGAAAAAGTTCTGTTTACCTTTTATCATATGAAATAAATTTAATTAGTACTTAAATATAAACTTTTTTAAACTCAAAAAACACTATTCAACCTCCTTGCCTTCTTCATTAATTTTAAATGATCGCTTTCCAATTTTTACTTTTGCAAAACCATCGAAAAAATGATACAAAGAATGAATAGTGGTTTTCTCATAGTCAAAATTCTGTTAATAACAAGTGATCAAATAATTTACTTTATTATCAATTACACAAATATTCCATTTAGAGTCTACTTTCTTTTGAAAGTCATAACTGGACTGTAATAATAACTAGTTTGACTTGTTGCGGAATTCATTACAACAAATACAAGCTTAACACTCTTTTTGTTAATATCTAGAAAGTAAATTCTATACGTTCCATTTAATGAAGAAGACCATAATTGACCTAAAGTAGCAGGATTTTCTTTTAGTTCTTCTGGCATATTAATTTCATTACCAGTACTTGAAACAGTTCCACCTTTTTTGTACTTCCAAAGCCCCCAATCTAGTTCACTAATCGAATCGCCTGCACTTGAAGAATAATTATGTTTAGAGAAGCCAGAGCCTGCTAAACCATAATAACCATCATTTCCATCTTCTTCACCATCAAATTTTAATTCCACAATCGAATGCTGATAATTTGATCCTCCAACTCCAATACTTCCTCCTGCCAATTGATAATCGAAATTTGTTGGATTTTCATTGATCCATGTTTCACCAAAAAAATATTTGGCAACTTTATCACGATTTCCAATTTTTCCACAAGAATAACTCATTGCTAAAAAACATGCTGTAAACAACACAAAATATATCTTTTTCATAATCTTAGTTTTTAATTTGTTATGGATTAAATTTTTAAGCAAAGATATAAAAATAGAAATACATATAATTGCGTAATTTTACTTAAATTTAGATGGGAATCTGCACATATGCGATCAATCCAGAATCGCTACTAGACTCAAAATTGATTTCACCCATTAAAAAGTCGATTCTATTTTTTAAGGAATTTAATCCTATCCCGTGTTTAACCTCATTTGGATCAAAACCTGAACCGTTTTCCTCAAAAATAAGTGTTAAAAATTTATCTTTTTTTCTTAAAACGCAATTTACTTCATTAGCGTTACTGTGTTTTAGCAAATTGTTGATCAATTCTTGAACAATTCGATAGATACTTATTTCAATTTTTTGAGACAAACGTTCTTCGATTCCAAAAACTTCAATGGAATAAGAAATTGCCATAGGAAGCAATGATTTTTCAAACAATTCATCCAAAGCCACCTGCAAACCATTTTCACGTAAAGCAATAGGCATCATTTGGTGAGAAAGATTACGGACGTCTGAAGAAGCATTTTGAATATAAGTGCTAATTTCTTCCACTTTTTGATTTTTTTCAGCTCCATCAAGTTTTTTCAGCAAATTCATGTTGTGGAAAATAGCCGTTAAATCTTGTACTACACCATCGTGAAGTTCTTTAGCAATACGGGTTCGCTCGTTTTCTTCTCCCTCTAAAATAGAAGCTATTTTTTGCTCACGGTAAAATGATTCTAATTTTACTTTTTTTCGAAAATTTCTAAAATAAATAACGAATAATGCTAATATGAAAATGGTTAAGGAAGAGACAAATAGCAAAGCATATTGGCGACGTCTTGCATTTTCTTCCTTTAATTTTTTTTCAATTTCCAACTTTCGGTTTTTAAGCTGCTGTAGTTTGTACTTTGTTTCTAGTTCATTTATTTGTTTAGAATTTTTGTCATCAATGGCCTTCAACTTATACTTATAAGCTTCACGCACAACTTTAACCTCATCTTCAAAATCTCCCATAGCATGTAAAACATCCGCTTTATGAAGTAAAACGGAATGAATGTTTTCACTATGTTTCGTTTCCATTACAATTTGAAGAGCTTCATTTACCTTATTTTTTGCCTCTTGGATTTGTTTTAGTTTTACCAATAAATCGACCTGATGAGCTAAAATGGAAGCCAGAGAATATGAATCATTGTACTTTCTGGCTGTTAATTCAATTTCAGTGAAAAGTGCCTTAGCCTTTCTTAATTTTTTTTGACGTTCGTAAGATGTGGCTAAAATTCGAGAACTCAACAAGTACATTGGTAAATGTTTTTCAAGATTATTTTTTGAAAGAGAAATTCCTTTTTTAAGAATTTTATCTGCTTCATCATAGCGTTCCAAATCGACTAGTGCACCTCCATAAGTATTAATAACATTAATCTGCAGAGGTATGTTTTTATCTTTTTCTGCCCAATCTAATGCGCGTTTGAAACCAGACAGCGATTCCTTTAACTTTCCTTGAATATAACTTGAGGTAGCCTGCATCAATTCAAAATACCCATTGTTTTTGTAATTTCTATATTTTGTGGCAATAAAAAGTCCTCTAGTACTGTAATAATCTACCTTCGAATATTGACCCAAATTCATTGCATGTTTACCCATTTTATAGTACAATTCTATCTCCTCGTTGGGTTTCAATTTCCCATTTTTAGCTAGTGAATCTAAACGATTTAATGCTGTTTGAATGTCCTTAATAGAATCACAATGTTGAATGAAACGCATATTTTCACTTTGAGCATAAGCAGCTAAGCTCAGGCTACAAAATAAAAGTAGGATGTGGATTCTGATATTCAATTCTTGTCTTTTATTTCCTTACACAATCTTATTTTTCAATGCAATACTCACTAATTTTGTAACATTATTTACATTGAATTTTTGCATCATATTTTTTTTGTGGGATTCTATTGTTCTGCTACTTAAATTTAATTTATCGCCAATTTCTTTAGAGGTTAAACCCTCACAAATAAATTCTAAGATTTCTAATTCTCTTTCAGTCAAATTTGCTTTAGTATTTGGAGAGCTGTTATTTTTTTTAATGCCACTGAGGTATTTTAAAGTTTCCTTTGAATAAAAAATTTCTCCAGCAAGAATTTCATGTATTGCTTCTTTCAGTTCTTCAACAGTACAATTTTTGTGAATAAATCCTTTCGCTCCTAAATCAATACAATCCATAATTGTGGGTTTTTCATTAATCATAGATAACATACAACATGGAATTGTAGGAATTAATTTAGTACACATTTTCAATGTTTCTCGACCATCCATCACAGGCATCAACAAGTCTAAAAAGATCAAATCTGGCTTTTCTTTATTCAACTCCTGAATTAACTCCTTTCCGTTTTGAAAAATTGAAACGCTTTCAACTTCTTCAATTCCCTCAAGAAGCGTTGCAATGCCTTTAGCAACTATATGATGATCATCGGCTAGGAAAATATGCATGTTTTTTAAAACAAAATTATAAATTAGACTTGAAAATTGCAATTTTTTTCAACTCTATCGAATCACATTCACAGTGCCAGTTAATTTTATTACTTCTTGCTCATTTGATAAAAAGTTAATTTGATAAGTATAAACCCCATTTTGCACCAATCCAAGCTCTAAGTATGTGCCATCCCAACCAATTGAAGGATCGAAGGAAACAAATAGTACTTCTCCCCAACGGTTATAAATTCTAAATTCGTACTCTTTTGGTGTGAAATTTGGTCCAAAAATTGGTTTGAAAGTGTTATTGAGCTCATCACCATTTGGCGTAAAACTATTTGGAACATAATAAATTGGCACATTTGTTACTTTAATCGTTACAAATGCGGTATCTGTGCAATTTTCTGTCGCATAAGCAATGAGGCGAATTGTGTAATTGTTTGGTTCCAAATAAGTATGTTCCAAATCTACCTCATCGCTGCTTACTCCATCTCCTAAATTCCATAAATAGCTAATTGCATTTTCAGATTGATTTTCAAATAAAATACTTGGATTTACAATATCCGTTTCTAATTTGTCGGTGCTAAATTGCGCTAAAGGTTTTGGAATTACTGTCAAATTTAAATTCACAATACTATCACACGCTTCTCCAATTGGAAATGATTGTGTGTAAGTTCCACTGGATTCGTAATTTATTCCATTCCAAGTATGTGTTCCGCAGGAAACAAGATAAACATCGAATGATTGGAATTCATTTACGGTAAGATTCAAGCTTACTAAACTATCGCAACCATGGATATTTTGTAGCAAATGTGTGTAGGTTCCAGAATTGGGATAATTATTTCCGTACCAAGTAAATGCTCCACATGAAATGGCTGTTGTGTCACCAAATGTTGCTTGATGAATTGTTAGATGTAAAATCACCGTACTATCACATCCATTTTGGCTTTGCAATAGTTGGGAATAATCTCCTGAGGCAGCATAAGTGTTACCATACCAGGTAAATGTCTCGCAAGCAGATGCGCTTGTATCTCCAATTGTCGGGTTAAAAATAGTTAGATTCAAGGTAATGATACTATCACAACCAACTGCATTTTGAAGTGTAAAAGTAGGTGTATTGGTGCTGGAAGTATAGGTGTTTCCATCCATCCAAGTGTATGATAAACAGGCACTTTGCATATCAATCGACGAACTTGATTGATTAATCGTCAATACCAAAATTGAAACGCTATCTGCTCCCAAAGAACTGCCATTTGGAAAGGTAAATTCGGGTGTATTTGTACTTTGTGAATACGTTATTCCATCAATCCAGGTATAACTATCACAAGCAATAATTGTGTCGTATCCCCGCACTCCTACAAATAAATCCAAATTCACAATGCTATCACAACCATTGGCCGCAGCATTTGGAAAAGTAAATGAAGCAGTATTGTTGCTATTTGTATATGTAATTCCATCAATCCAAGTGTATGAACCTGTCCAAGAGACAATGATGTCCTCATGAATCACGACTTGATTGATTGTTAAGTTAAGATTCACGGTACTATCACAGCCATTTACTGTTTGTAAAAGATGTGGATAAGTCCCCGATTGATTGTAGGTCGTTCCATACCAAGTAAATGATTCACAAGCTGTTGCACTTGTATCACTTGAACTTGTTGGGAAAATTGTCAAATGAAGTGTCACAGTGCTATCACAGCCCACCGAATTGGTCAAAATATGCTGAAAATCTCCAGAATTGGAATAAGAATTTCCATACCAAGAAAAAGAGGAACAGGCACTTGCAGTTGTATCTCCAATACTTGTTTGATTAATGGTTAAATTCAAGTTCACCAAACTGTCGCAACCATGAATTGTTTGGAAAGTTTCTGTATAAGTTCCAGTGTTGGAATAATTTGTTCCATTCCAGGTGAAATTTTCGCAAGCAACAACATTTGTATCTCGTGTTATCGCATTATAAATAGTAAGATTTAAGGTTACAATACTATCACAACCGAACACAGATTGCAGTGTTACACTTGGAGTGTTTGTGCTTTGCGTATAAGTATTTCCATCAATCCAAGTGAAACTTTCACAAGCACTTTGCGTGTCAATAGTTGCATTAGAATTTAATATCGATAAGTTAAGATTCACAGTACTATCACAGCCATTTATCGTTTGTAAAAGATGTGAATAAGTCCCCGATTGATTGTAGGTCGTTCCATACCAAGTAAATGATTCACAAGCT
>CAZHLZ010000009.1:0-19030 GCA_964532475.1 uncultured Chitinophaga sp. | reverse complement strand
CAGTTGTATCTCCAATACTTGTTTGATTAATGGTTAAATTCAAGTTCACCAAACTATCGCATCCGTGAACTGTTTGTAAATTTTGGGAATAAGTTCCTGAGCTGGAATAATTTGTTCCATTCCACGTGAAATTTTCGCAGGCAACAACATTGGTATCTCGTGTTATAGCATTAAAAATAGTAAGATTTAAGGTTACAATACTATCACAACCCAACACTGATTGCAGTGTTACACTAGGAGTATTTGTGCTTTGCGTATAGGTGTTTCCATCTATCCACGTGTAGCTTTCGCAAGCACTTTGGGTGTCTGTTGTTGAAATTGAGTTACTAATAGTTAAATGTAAAGTGACAATGCTATCGCAACCATTTATCGTTTGTAAAAGATGCGAATAAGTCCCAGATTGGTTGTAAGTCGTTCCGTACCAAGTAAATGATAAACAAGATGTTGTATTCGTGTCACTACTTAATTCTTGATTGATTGTTAAATTTAAAGTGACAATGCTATCGCAACCCGAAACAGATTGAAGCGTCACACTTGGAGTACTTGTACTTTGAGTATAAGTATTTCCATCAATCCAAGTGAAACTTTCACACGCACTTTGAGTGTCAGTTGTTGAAATAGAACTATTAATTGATAAATATAAAGTAACAATGCTATCGCAACCAAGTACTGATTGCAAGGTATGTGTGTAATCTCCAGTTTGATTGTATGTTGTTCCGTACCAAGTGAATGATGAACAAGATGTTGCTGTAGTGTCACCAGTTAAAGTTGTTTGATTAAAAGGAATTATACTTTCTGGTAAAACTAAACCATTTAATCTTCCACCAATGTTACCAGCACCAGCACCATAACTATCGCCATAATTAGTAGATAATCCTGCATCACCACCAGATGTGTTTAATATTACGTTTGAGGTCAGTGGGTTGGAAGTCCAGACAAGTCCACCACCTCCACCACCTCCAGGCCCCAAAGATGTTGAGTTTCCTCCGCGTCCTCCATGTACATCAATAGACAAATTACCCAGTATATTATTTGTTTTTAAAAGAACACTTCCACCTGCTCCGCCGCCTCCTGCTCCATCACTTGGTGAAGGAACTGAATTGTTTGCGAATGCTTTTATTCCTCCTCCGATGGCTGAAATAGCGTTGCAGTTAAGAATCACTATTCCACCTCCATTTGTCCCAGGTGTAGCCGTTGCATCATTTTGATGTCCCCCACCAGCTCCTCCACCCAAAAAAACTTTGTTGCTTAGATTGTTATAAGTTAAAGATAATCCGCCCCTTCCACCATTTGGAATTATTTGACAGGCACCAGCATCATACCATTGATTACCTCCAATTCCTCCAACTCCGTAATTTCCACCTCCAGCACCACCGCTATTGGTATTGTTTCCGCCACCACCGCCATTGGCATTTTTACCTCTTCCGCTAACCATTGAATTTGGTAATTCATGAATACCTTCTCCTTTTCTTCCTCCTAATACTGAAGAAATAGGGTAGAAAAAGTCGAGCTGCCCACAAACAATTCCTCCATTTGGATTTACAGGTCCAGATCGAAATCCTTTATCACTAACATCTATGTCATTATTAACATAAACCGTTCCATCTGATTCAAAAACTAAAACTCCACCTATACTTCCATTCCAAGCTTCGCAAGTTAGCGTGTTTTCAACTAAAACATCGCCAGTATAAACGGGAACATAAACCAATTGCACTAAACCTGATACAGTGTAGCTTCTTAATAGTTGATTAACAAAGGTAATTTCATTTCCAACTATGCTTAAAATGTTTGCAAATTCATAATTGCCCGCATCGCCATAATCTGTTACATCGCCAAAAGTTGGAGCGTTGTCTATATTAATTTCAGCGCCTTTCATTTGAATTAATAATACTCGATCACCAACATTAAATTCACTTGCATTTGCCACACTTATTGAATTTTCACAAACATTAATTGCTGTGACAGGCGTATATTTGTTAATTATTCCTGAAGCAGTATTAGGACAAGTTGTAATAGTTAAATGTAAAGATACAATGCTATCACAACCATTCATTGATTGCAAAGTGTGGGTGTAATCTCCCGTTTGCGAATAAGTTGTACCATTCCAAGTAAATGATGAACATGAAGTTGCCACAGTGTCACTCGAATTTGTTGGCAAAATAGTTAAATGTAATGTTAAGGTGCTATCACAACCCACAGAATTGGTCAAAATATGCTGATAATCTCCAGAATTGGAATAAGAATTTCCATACCAATTAAAAGATTGACAAGCCGTTGCCGTTGTGTCACCTGTACTAGGTAAATTGATTGTTAAACGCAAGGTCACAATACTGTCACAACCGTTTTGTGTCAGTAAAGTTTGTGTGTAATCTCCTGTTGTAGTATAATTCGTTCCGTACCAGACAAATGATTGACAAGCTGTTGCAACTGTATCAGTATTTGTAATGTTAGCTGGGAAAATGGGACATCCAGTTACATCCCTCACAGTTTCTTGCATCATAAAAGAATTGAGTGGTCTTAAAGATGCTCCAGCACAATTTCCTAAGCTTTGATAAAATTGTAGGCCATGGTTTTGTTGTTGCTGTGGTACAGTTAAATTATCATTAATATTTACGTTGAAGTAGGCATATTGATTCCAAACTTTTCTAGCTGGTGCCCACGCAGCTGAACCTGATCCAAAAGCATACAATAACCCATAATTACTGCAAAATCCAACATCACCTACGATTAGAATTTCAGCTTCTCCGTCTCCATCAATGTCAGCAACTACCGGACCTTCAACAGCTGTACAGGAAATAAGAGGTGTTGCGGTAAGAGTATTAGATGTTGCTCCATCTAAAATGCGCAATTGTGATTGGTCTCTGTAAACAATTTCTTGCCTTCCATCTTGATTGAAATCAAAAATAGAAAGTTTGGTTACACCACTTTGATCATCTGTTGCCAAAGACCAAAATTGGCTGAGAGTAGTTGAACCATTATATTTATATGTTAACAATAAACGG
Source organism: uncultured Chitinophaga sp. (assembly GCA_964532475.1). Lineage (GTDB taxonomy): Bacteria > Bacteroidota > Bacteroidia > Flavobacteriales_D > Crocinitomicaceae > M2408. The sequence goes on along the minus strand of CAZHLZ010000009.1, from coordinate 16,028 downwards.
GGTCTTACCACTCCGATTTCCGGTGTTCCGTCTCCATCCATATCTCCAATAACAGGGACACCAACGTTGTAAGCATCTGCACCTCCTGCATTTGTGGGCATAGCCGTAGAAGCAATAATACTAATTGTTCTAGGATTCCATACATAAAGTAATGAACTTGCCGAAGACCCTTGATCTGCAACAATGACATCTAATTCTCCGTCCAAGTCCATATCTGCAATGCTTGTAAAACCATCTCTTCCATTTGGTGAATTAATGGCTGTCATGGTATTTCCAGTCGTGCCATTTGTATTCGTAATATTGACTTCATAAACTGTTTTACCTGCCGCAAGTTCCAATCCGGGATGACTAGTAAGATCAACAGCGACAGTTTGTGAAAATAATCCAAGGGTAGGATAAGGATAATACATGTGCCCAATACCATTGTTTCCACCGTCAACCAATTTAATACCCGTTTGTGCATTAAATATTTCGTTAAAAACATACACTTCTGCAATTCCATCATAGTTAAAGTCAGCAACACCAAGTGTACCTCCGCTATAATTAGAAGAATTGAGACCATATTTGGAGTCAGATTTCCATAACAAGTTGCCGTTTATATCATAGCAATAAAGATACGTTTGGTCTTCAGGAGCGTTAACATTTACAGACGAGGCAAGAAGAATTTCTCCTTGTCCGTTATTGTCAATATCTACAATAACAATTGGAGAGGTAACTTCAAAATCTGCATAGGGGGTTACAAATGATGATATTTGTGTCCCATCAATTCCATTAAGAACGAGAATGTTTTTAGACATCATTACAACACCACCACTCATATAAATATTTTCAGTTCCTTGAATGACCACTTCAGGAATACCATCGGCGTTTAAATCACCAACTAGTGGTGTACTATACCCTGGAACATTCTGTGTACTAACCCATTGTTGTTGCATGGCAAATGGTTGTGTTTCAGGGATACTTTGACATGCAGGTGTACAGATGTTAAACCATTCATTATTTAAACAAGAACAATCCGGATCAAAACCATCCACAAAACCGTCTAAATCGTCATCTAGTTCGTTATTGCAAATCTCAGGAACCAAGCAAGGGTTGATTGTTAAATTCAATTTTACCAAGCTGTCACATCCATTCTTTGCTTGAAGGGTATCAAAATAAATTCCACTTTGAGTGAAAATGTTTCCATACCATTCAAATGAGGAACAAGCAATTGCGCTTGTATCACCTTGAAAATTAAACCTATATGGCGTTCTGCTTAGTCCATTAAATGTGAGTCCAGAATAAATTGCTGATGGATTCATATTTCCTACCGTAACAAAAGCATTCGTCGATGGAAGTAATTTTCGAATTTGATTATTTATGGTAATAAAAACAGTATCGCCTTTTATAGTAATATCATTGTATGCAGCATAACCTTCGCTTACAAGCAACTCAGCCGGATATTGAAATGCAACATCTTGTTTGTATAATCTTGTACTAGATCCTGGAACACCATCAAAATAATAGACATTTCCTGACAAATCAAACTCCATTCCATCCGCATCATTTTGAGTGGAGGTAAATAATCCTACAAATTCACCTGTCATATTGGAAGTATTGATTCGAATCAAACTCTCTGATGATAAGTTATTATCTAAAGATCCAGCAACATATAAATTATTATCCAAATAACTATAAGCGATTGATTCCAAGTGAAAAATTGTCTCGGAAGGTATAGATATTTGACCTAAATTACTGTAAATTCCATCTGTTCCAATTCGACCTATTAGTACCCATTTTTGTGTAGCCGTTGCTGCACCACCTGGTAATCGCGCTATGGTATAAAAACATTGATGTGCATCATTCCAAGTTAATCTGGTAACTTCCGTGCTGCCCAAATTAGAAATTGTAAACCAATCAACGGATTCACCCGTGACTTGATTTACCTTAATCATTTTGTTCCCAACATGCTGAATAAGTGTATCATCAAAGCTACCGCAAGGAACATCAATTATTGTTAAATCTAATTGCGCAATGCTATCACAACCTGCACTATTCACTAATGTTTTTTCAAAAATTCCAGATTCTGTGTAGGTTGTTCCATTCCAATCAAAGTAATTTTCTGACTCTTGAATTGTTTTTGAATAAGACGTACAGGTTCTACCCCAAACTTCATGATGTGTGGATGGATTAGGAATTGCTAAAGAAGTACAAAAATTCACCCAACAGTCATCAACTTCCCATCTACCATTTGAATTTGGCGCATTTGGACTAATGTACCAATGGTAGGCATTCGCAGTCCACATAGGATATTCGGTAAGGGACAAATCTCCTTGATTTGAAGTTGTCATGTCAATTGCTGCTGGAAGAAAGGATGTATGTCCTGCAAGTGGAGAGAAATTTGTTGCTATTCCGGAAGTTGAACCAGTACCTGTTTTGAAATAATTTAATACATTTTGATTTGATGTCTTAAAATTAATTACTCGATTATGGTTAGAAGTTTTTGCAGAAAATCTAACTTCCGAAAAATTTAGACTATTAAACAGGGAATTGCTCGTATGGCCCCAAAATATTGTACCGCTTTCATCAAAACCTAAACTTGCTTGTCCCATTAAAGGTAGGGAATTAGTTCTAATATTCAAACTAGGATTAGTAGCAGTGAGGTGATTGTAATTCAAAACCAATGTCCATCCTCCTCCATCAGTGATCATATCGCATTGACAATCCATTGTTGGTAATGGTCCAGTTCCATCCGGGTCAATCGAATAAACTCCACTTAAAGCAGCGGGATTTAAATCTAAAATTTCTTTACAATTTCTTGGAACTTGAGCATTTGCTTGTCCGATTGAAAAGTAAAGTATAACTAATACCTGTATGAAATTCCTAATGTTCATTAAATTGTTCAATATTTATACAAAATTCAAAATAAAAATCAATAACATCTTACGTAAAATTACTTAAATTATTAATTTATTCAAAATTTACCTTAATAAATGCAGTTGTCCCCTTGTTTATTTCAGAATCGTATTCAATTTCACCATGAATTGCTTCTAAACGACTTTTTAAACTTGTCAAACCAATTCCAGCTTTCGCAGTTGAAACATCGAAACCTTGTCCATTATCTTCAAAAATTAAACTTAAAAGCTTATCTTTTTTACGTAAAACAATGTTTACCTCGGTGGCTTTGGCATGCTTTAAGGTATTGTTAATCAGTTCTTGACAAATGCGATAAATGTTCACTTCGATTTTTTCATCCAGACGTTCTTCCATTAAAAATGCTTCAAAATCAAAGGTAATTCCATTGTTGGTAAAACTGCGTTCAAATAAATCTTCCAATGCAGGAATTAAACCCAATTCTTTTAACGAAATCGGCATCATTTGGTAGGAAAGTTCACGCAATTCTTTGGTGATTTTGGTCAATTTTGACTCCAATTCACTTTTTTGATTGACTTCCGATAAATTCATTTTCAAAACAGTCAAATCTTGCACAATTCCGTCGTGTAATTCCTTGGCTATACGAGTGCGTTCATTTTCTTGACCTTCGATGATTTTTTGTAAAGATTCTTCTTTTTGTTTACGAATCAACATTCCTGTTTTTAAACGATGATTTTTTCGTAAAAACACAAATATTATAATGAAAATCAGGACAGAAAGCAAACTTAAAATCAATAAAAACAATTTTTCATTTTGTTCTTTATTTATCTGTAATTTTTGGGATTTTATCTCCTCCTCTTTTTGCTTACTTTGGTACTTAACATCCGCTTCCGAGGCAGCTCTAGCAACATCTCGTTTAAGCATTTTGCTATATAATTTTAAGGATTCATTGGAAGCAAAATAGGCACCTTTAAATTGTCCAATTTTACTAAGAATTGTTGCTTTTTCATTCAGAGCTTGTCTCCGTAAATCAATATTCTCCGAATTTTCGGTTAATTTAATTGCTTCGTCTAATAACTCAATTGCTTTTTGATTTTCACCTTCTTCCGCCAGACAAAAACTGTAAAAAAACAAATGTCCTGCAAGTAATTTTGTTTCTTTTGTTTTTCGTAAGTCAATTAAAAGCTCCTCACACAAAGGCAGCACATTTTTTACTTTTTTCGTGTAGCGATTGCATGCAATTAAAAGATATCGTGCTTGAAGAAAACCGTGATAGGAAGAATCAGAATGCAATTTAAAAACTTCGATTGCTTGCCCTAACAATGTTTCTGCCTTCGTGATTTTAACTTCATCAATGCAAATAATCGCTAAGTTTGTTAAAAAATCTGCTTTTAATAGGTAATAATTATTTTTCTCAGCAATTTCTAGACCATCTTCAAAGCAAGAAAGTGCCTTTTTTCTATTTAACAAAAAATAAAAATTTCGCCCTTTTAGCCTCAAAAAGGAAGCTTGCATACTATCATTTTTTAATTTCTTTGACAATGTTACTCCATAATCCGATTGAATTCTTGCACTCTCAAAACGACTAAGCTCGTAATTGATTTCTGCTAAAAAATGGTGATACTTTAATTGATCAATTTGATTCCATGCTTTTGCTTTTTTTCGGTGATTTTCAACTTTTTTCAGAAGCTTTTCATTCTTTACTTCTGATTTAATTTTATTCCAAAAAGAGCCATTTTCATGTCCGAAAAAACACAAACTTGAGAATAAGAAAAAAATCAGTAAAAAATAAAACTTCTTTTTCATAAATAAATTTTTATGAAAGCTGTTGTACCTCGGTTTGGTTCAGAATCATATTCAATTTCACCATGAATGGCTTCCAAACGGGTCTTTAAACTTGTTAAGCCAATGCCCGATTTTGCAGTTGAAACTTCAAATCCCTGTCCGTTATCCTCAAAAATTAAACTTAAAAGATTATCTTTTTTCCGCAAAACGATATTAATCTCTGTGGCATTGGCATGCTTCAAAGTGTTGTTGATCAGCTCTTGACAAATGCGATAAATGTTCACTTCGATTTTTTCATCCAATCGTTCTTCAAGTAAAAATGCTTCAAAATCAAAAGTAATACCTTTGCTGGTAAAACTGCGTTCAAATAAATCTTCCAAGGCAGGAATTAAACCCAACTCTTTTAGCGAAATCGGCATCATCTGGTAGGAAAGTTCACGTAACTCTTTCGTAATTTTGGTCAATTTAGAATCTAATTCACTTTTTCCATTGACTTCTGACAAATTCATTTTCAAAACCGTTAAGTCCTGTACAATTCCGTCGTGTAGTTCCTTGGCAATACGTGTACGTTCATTTTCTTGGCCTTCAATGATAGATGCCAATTTTTGTTCTTTTAACAAATGTTCGATCTGAGCCTTTTTACGAGTATTTTTGAGGTAAATTATTACAAAAATTCCAATGGTAATGATTATTATGGAAAGTAGTACAATTAGGTAATTATTTTTTTTACGTTGTTCTGCAAGTACTTTTGCCTCGGCAGTTTCTTTTGCTTGTGAAATTTCTTTGGTTTTGAATTTAGTTTCTAATTCATTAATTTGTTTTTGATTGTTAGAAGTGAATATTTTTTCTTTCAACCAAATTGCTTCATTTAATAGTTTTGCTTCTTCTTTGAAATTTTTTAATTCATGTAAAATAGTTGCTTCATTTTTTATATTTTCAACTAAACTATTTGTGTCTCCTAGGTCATAGGAGTACTTCTTTGCTTCACGAACTTTAACAAGAGCAAGATCAAAATTTTTAAGTTTTTTCAATAATTCAGCGTGGTAATTTTTTACTGATGAAATAATATATGGATCATTGAGTAAAATAGCTTCATTTTCAATAGTATTATAAATTTTTACTGCTTCTTCCAATTCATTTTGCCTTTCGTAGCACGTTGCCAAAATTCGACTACTTAATATTTCAGAACGTGTATTTTTTGCTTTTTTCGCATAATCAATCGCTTTGATGAGATATTTTTCTGCTTTGGAGTATTTTTTTTGATCTACTAAAATGCCCCCCATATTATTGTAATTTGATGCTAATAATTTGAAGTTGTTATGTCTTTCTGCAATTTTTGCACTTAACATAAAAGATTGAAAAGCATTATCAAATTTTTGATTGATGTATTGTGAGCAACCAACCATCATATAAGGATAAGCAGCAAGAGAATCTAACTGGTGTTTTTTCGCTAAATTGATTGATTCAATGCTTATTTTAGTCACACGCTTGAAATCATTGGTTGTCATGCAATGTTTTAAACGATAATGATTTAAAACTAAGGTTGTACGTGGGTTTAATTTTACGTTTTTATAAACCGAATCGATTTGATGAAGTGCTTTTTTTGAATCTTTTATAGTATCTGTTTTTAATAAAAAATCAATGACTTTTTGTTGAGAAAACAATAAATTACTAAAAATAATTGTTCCTAAGAGAAGCAGTTGTTTCATAGCTTAAACAATTCTATTTTTAATTGCGATACTAATCAATTTGGCAACCGAATTGACTTCAAATTTCTGCATGATGTTATTTTTGTGTGTTTCTATTGTTCTAGGACTCAAGAATATTTTGTCAGCAATTTCTTTTGGACTTAAACCATCGCACAACAATTTCAGCACTTCCATTTCACGTTCAGAAATTTCTTCTTTTAAGTTGAAATTGGCCGCATTTTTATTCGACTTTCCTTTAAGTGAATTTTGAACTTCAGAAGAATAATAAACAGAGTCAGTTTGTAAAGACAAAAAAGCCTTGTTTAGTTCCTCAAAACTGCAATCTTTGTTTAAAAATCCTTTTGCTCCAGCATTAATACAAGCTTTAATGACAGATTTTTCGTTCAGCATGGAAAGCATAAAAACTGGAAGTTTAGGGAAATCTTTTTTTAGATTTTCTAATGTTATTTTTCCATCCCAAATGGGCATTTCGTAATCTAAAAAGATCAAATCTGGTTTTTGGACACAACAAGCATTGAATAATTCTTTGCCATTTTTAAAGATATTGACAGTTTCAACACCTTCAATTTTTCGTAGTAAAGTTGAAATACCTTGTGCAACCAATTCATGGTCGTCTGCAAGATAAATAAGTTTTACATTCTCCAAAAGCTACATTTTTCTACAAAAGTAAAAAAATTCCCTTTGATTAAACTAATTTTCACGTTCAAATTTAAATAACTCCTTCGAATTTATTTCTTTCAACACCAATTCTCGTTCATCAAGGCTTTGAATTTTAAATGTTTCTTGCGTTTTTTCATTCAAATAATTGATTTTTAACTCTTCATAAAAGTGGAAATACTCAAAATTAATGGGAATTACCTTCTTTTTTACACTTTTGCCGTTTATTTTTATTTGCTCCGAATATTTTCCATTAAAATTTAAAAATGGATTAGGTAAATTTAATTTTAGTAAAATAATAATTTCCTTATTTACTTGCTCGCAATCTTTGGACTTTAAAACCCAAAAACCACACAGTTTTTTGTAAACAGAAGAAGTATCAAATTCCAAAATTGCCATTCGTGTAAAAATTATTTTTCAAAATTAAGACAAGTACTTTGAAGAATTCTACGTAAAAAAACGTAAAAATTAAATCAATAAAAATTTGGATTTATAATTTTTTCTTCTTAGCTTTGAAATACTTAACTAAATATTATGGATCGAGTCAAAAGTTTTCAACGTGTAATGATTTCATTGATGATACTATTGAACTTATTGGTGTTTTTGATGAAAATGTAGGTGAAATTTGTTTCTCATTTTGAAAAGTATTTATATTCAAATTTTAATGCTAATTTTTCAGTTTTTCTTAACTTTTTATATTCATCAATTTTTTCTTAACTTTGTTCCTTTATTTCAACAAAATGAGCAAAAAATACAACGAATACAAAGGATTAAATCTTAGCGAAGTAGCGAAATCTATTCAAGAAAAATGGGCAGAAGAACAAACCTTCGAAAAATCTATTTCTTCTCGAGACGATAACAATCCTTTTGTGTTTTTTGAAGGACCGCCATCTGCAAATGGTTTACCAGGAATTCACCACGTAATGGCTCGTTCCTTAAAGGATATTTTTTGCCGTTATAAAACTTTACAAGGTTTTCAAGTAAAACGTAAAGCTGGTTGGGATACTCATGGTTTACCAGTGGAATTAGGTGTTGAAAAAGAATTGGGTATCACCAAAGAAGACATCGGAAAAAAAATCTCGGTTGACGATTACAACAAAGCGTGTAAAGAAGCAGTGATGCGTTACACTGATATTTGGAACGACTTAACCGTAAAAATGGGATATTGGGTCGATATGGAAAACCCATACATTACCTACGATTCAAAATACATGGAATCTGTTTGGTGGCTCTTAGCTCAATTATACAAGAAAAATTTAATTTACAAAGGTTATACCATTCAACCCTATTCTCCAGCTGCTGGTACAGGACTTTCTTCTCACGAATTAAACCAACCGGGTTGCTATCGCGATGTGAAGGATACGACGGTTGTGGCTATGTTTAAGATTACAGATTTCAAATTACAGATTCCAAATTTGCAATCTGATAATCTGAAATCTGCAACTTATTTTCTTGCGTGGACAACAACCCCATGGACTTTACCTTCAAACACAGCCTTGTGCGTTGGACCAAACATCGAATACGTTTTGGTAGAAAATATTGAAAATGAATACACAAAAATAAAAAACAACGTAATTCTCGCTAAAAATAGATTAATTAATTTGTTAGGCATCAAAAAGTATGTCGTATGGGTTATTGAAGAATTAATGAATGGTGTTTATGTTGAAGCGAATCATCCTTATATAATTGAAAATAATAAGAAAATTCCAATTCATTTCTATAATGAAGAAACATTAAAAACAGTTTCTGGATTAATAAATTATTTAAAAGCTACTGAGTCAAAAAAAGGTTATTTTTTGCGGGATTTAAATTGCAAATTTGCAATTGATGAATTAAATGAAATTGCATCCTTAATTGAATCAAATATTGATATTGAGGTAGTTTTTATTGATATTGATACTTTGTTAGCACAAAAAGGACTAATTGTTAAAGGCTCTGAATTAATTGGAATTAAATACGAACAATTATTACCTTATGCATTACCTCACGAAAATGCAGATAATGCCTTTCAAGTGATTGGAGGTGATTTTGTTACAACGGAAGACGGAACTGGAATTGTACACATTGCTCCGACTTTTGGTGCGGATGATGCGCGTGTTGCGAAAGAAAGCAATGTTCCTGGAATGCTGGTTTTAAATGAAAACGATGTTCCTGTTCCATTAGTTGATTTACAAGGAAAATTTCGTCCAGAAATGGGAGAATTTGCGGGAATGTACGTAAAAAACGAATATTACAAAGATGGCGAAGCTCCTGATAAATCTGCTGACGTACAAATTGCCATCAAACTAAAAGAAGAAAATAAAGCCTTTAAGGTCGAAAAATACGAACACAGTTATCCGCATTGCTGGAGAACGGATAAACCAGTTTTATATTATCCGTTGGATTCTTGGTTCATCAAGGTTACGGACAAAAAAGACCGTTTGATTGAATTAAATAAAACCATAAACTGGAAACCAGAATCAACTGGAACTGGTCGTTTTGGTAAATGGTTGGACAATATCAACGATTGGAATTTATCGCGTTCTCGTTACTGGGGAATTCCGATACCGATTTGGTCAACAGAAGATGGTGACGAAAGAATTATCGTAGATTCAGCAGAAATGTTGAAAAATGAATGTGATAAAGCTGTTCAAGCTGGTTTCATGACAGAAAATCCACTGAAAGATTTTACAGTGGGCGATATGTCTGATGCAAATTACGCCAAAATTGATTTCCACAAAAATTACGTGGACACAATAACGCTAGTTTCTCCATCAGGAAAAGCAATGAAACGTGAAGCAGACTTAATTGACGTTTGGTTTGATTCCGGTGCAATGCCTTATGCACAATGGCACTATCCTTTCGAAAACAAAGAAATGGTTGATAATGCAAAAGGATATCCTGCTGATTACATTGCTGAAGGTGTAGATCAAACGCGTGGTTGGTTTTATACTCTGCATGCAATTTCGACCTTAGTTTTCGATAAAGTTGCTTACAAAAACGTGATTTCTAACGGTTTAGTATTAGATAAAAATGGGCAAAAAATGTCCAAACGACTTGGAAATACGGTAAATCCATTTGAAACCATTGAAAAATACGGTCCAGATGCTACACGTTGGTACATGATCACCAATGCACAACCATGGGACAATTTAAAATTTGATTTAGACGGAATTACTGAAATTCAACGTAAATTTTTCGGAACACTTTATAATACCTATTCGTTTTTTACACTTTACGCCAATATTGATGGGTTTTCTTACGCAGAGGCTGAAATTCCGCAAAATGAAAGACCTGAAATAGACCGTTGGATTTTGTCTCGTTTAAATTCTTTGATTCAAAATGTAGAAGAAGCATTTGATACATACGAACCAACAAAAGCTGGACGACTAATTCAAGAGTTTGTAAACGATCAGTTGTCGAATTGGTATGTGCGTTTGTGCAGAAGACGTTTCTGGAAAGGAGATTATTCTTCTGATAAAATTTCTGCTTACCAAACACTTTATACATGCTTGGAAACGGTTGCAATTTTAGCTTCCCCGATTGCGCCATTTTTTATGGATCAATTGTACCGAGATTTGAATTCAGTTACAAACAAACACGAAGCAAATTCAGTACATTTAGCTAATTTCCCAAAAGTAAATGCTAATTTAATTGATTTGGAATTAGAAGCTCAAATGGAAATTGCACAACAAGTTTCATCTTTAGTATTAGGTTTACGTAAAAAAGTAAATTTACGTGTTCGTCAACCTTTACAAAAAATAATGGTTCCTGCATTAAATGCAGATTTTGCAAAAAACATTCAGCACGTACAAGATTTAATTCTTTCGGAAGTAAACGTAAAAGAATTGCAATTATTGGAAGAAGGAAATGCGATGTTGGTGAAAAGTATCAAGGCAAATTTCAAAACGATTGGTCCGAAATACGGTAAACAAATGAAAGATATCGTTACGATGGTTTCACACATGAACCAAACTGATATTGCCGCTATTGAAGCAAATAACGGTTGGACAGGTGAAGTTAGCGGAACTTACGTGGAATTAGATATTTCAGACTTTGAAATTCAAGCGCAAGACATTCCAGGTTGGTTGGTGAATTCTGAAAACGGAATTACAGTTGCCTTAGACATTACCTTGACGGATGATTTAAAACGTGAAGGAATTGCACGAGAGTTAATTAACCGTGTTCAAAATTTGCGTAAAGATTCTGGATTAGAAGTGACCGACAAAATTCGTTTGACAGTTGAATGTTCAGCAGAAATTCAGCAAGCAATTGCTCAAAACCAAGATTATGTCTCTAACGAAGTTTTAGCGAGTGAAATTTCTTTTGGAAGTTTGGGTGAAAATGCTGTTGTTATTGATTTGGTGGAAGAAGGAGATTCTAAGATTGAATTGGTGAAAGGATGATTTTAGAAAATTATTGTAAATAATAATTCTGTTAATAAATGAAAAAATCACTTATTCTCACACTTTGTTTCTTCCGATTTTCAGTTCTATTTTCCCAAGCCGATTCAACGCAGTTAAAAAATGATGTTTCTTCGATTGATAGCATTTTAGCTGCAATATACGATGTGATTTCTGGTCCAGCAGGTCCAAGAGACTGGAATAGATTTAGAAATTTGTATCATGCAAAAGCTTATATGGGGGCAATTTACAATAAACCCGACGGAACAATGGGGTACAGAACTTTTACACCAGAAGAATACATTGTTCGAAGCACTCCTTTCATGAATTAAAAGTCATTTTACGAAAAGGAATTGGGAAGAGAAGTGATGCATTTTAAAAATCTGATTTCTGTTTTTTCTGCCTACCAATTTGAAACTCCTGATAAAAAACAACGAGGAATTAACTCCGTACAATTGATTTTTTCAGAAAACCGTTGGTGGATTTCTTGCGTGATTTGGGAAGAAGAATCAAAACACAATCCACTTCCTGAATTTATATTAAAACAATAGTCATTCATTTTTTAAGGATTCTTGAGCTGTTTGCTCGATAATTTTTTCTGCTTCCTTTTCACCAAAGTATTTATCTAATGCCTTGTGTAAGATCCAAATTATTGGTATTAAACTAATGGCAATAAGAACTTTCAATAAGTAGGCGAAACTTGCATTTTGAAGAAATTGAGAAAAAGTCCAAACTCCCGGAATTACAAATGCAATGATTTGTACGATAAAAGTGTCAATCAACTGGCTTACTAAAGTCGAAGCAGTTGCTCGTAGCCATAAAGATTTGTTTCCAGTTCTTTTTCTCACAAACCAAAACACAAAACTATCAATCAATTGTGAAACAATAAAAGCGATTAAACTTGCTACAATCATGAACATGCTTTGTCCAAAAACATTATTGAAAGAGGCATCTGTCGTTGGTGAAAAATCGACTGCAGGAATTTTTAGTGCAATAAATAAGATGAAGAAAATGTAAGAAATAAGTCCAACAGTGATAAAGGTTAATTTTCTTACAAATTCTTTTCCATAATATTCATTTAAAATATCCGTCAAAATAAAAACAAAAGGCCATAAAACCAGACCAACACTATTCACAAACGGACCGCCAAAACTAATCAATTTACTTCCAATCATCTCTGCAACAATGGTGTTTGTGATAAAAAATCCAGACAATAAAATCAGGATGGTAGTTTTTTTACTTTTTAACGAATTCATTTTTTCTTTTGCTATTTGAGCTGAAAATTAATCTTTTCCATTAAAATGACAAATAATGCAAACAAAAAGTTTAAAACTGATGCTGAAAAAGTGAATAATCATTAATTTTGAGCATAAACTTTTTCAAATGTCTATCAATTACAAAATTATTAATCCAAATCAGAAAAGAACTGTTGTTTTTTTGCATGGTTTTTTGGAATCCTTAACGATGTGGCGCAATTTGCCGCTGGAGGAAATGCCTTTTCGCTCAGTTTTAATTGATCTACCCGGTCATGGGAAATCTACATTGACTGATTTACTGAAGAAGGAAAATAAATTAGAAAAAATCGCATTACAACTTAAGCATTTCCTCGAAAATTTAGGAATTCATGAATATGACATTATCGGTCATTCATTGGGTGGATACGTAGCCATTGAAATGCATAAATTAAACAATGATAAATTACAAAAAATTGTTTTGATGCATTCAAATTTTTGGCAAGATGATGAACAAAAGAAATCAGATAGAAATAGAGTTATTCAAGTTGTTGAAACAAACAAATCTATTTTTATTAAGGAAGCAATTCCTAATCTTTTTTTGGAGGAAGTTAGAAATTCTGATTTTGTTCGAGAACTTATAGATGAAGCACTGCTTATGAAAGAAAATTCTATTATTTTTTATTCAGAAGCAATGCGAGACCGTTTATCCAATGAAAATCACTTCTCTGAAAATAATGAAAACTTCTTTATTATTCAAGGAGAAAGGGACAAGATCGTACCTAAAGAAAAAATGAATGCTTACCACATACTCAACTACGAAGAAATAAGTAATGCTGGTCACATGGGACATTTTGAGAATCAGAAAGATATTGAAAAATTTTTAAGATTTTTTTAAATTTTTACCAACCTTTTATTTTTTTAAACGTTTTTTTGATACAAACCTTGTATGTGTTAAATTTTTATTAATTTTGTACATCAAAAAATTAAATTAATTATGAAAAAAGTTTACTTAAGTTTATTTGCTATTGCACTTGCCTCAGTTTCGATGGCTCAAGGCAAAGTAAGTAATGCAGCGCACAAAGCTGTAAATGCAAAAAAGGCTGGAACTTCGTTAGTTTCTTCCACGAAGCATAAAGATGTGAATGTAAATAATAACTTCGAAGACAAAGTTGTTCATTTCAACGAAGATTTTGAAGGAGATATTATTGCAAACGGTTGGACAATTACTAGCGGTGCAGCTTCCACTACTACCGATCCATTGCAAAACTGGCATTTAGATGCTGCAAATGGAAATCCTGATGGACATGTTAGAATTGACTATGTAAACAGTGATGATTACCATGATGAATATTTAACATCACCTTCTATCAACATACCTAACTTAGGGTGTGAAATGCGATTTGACTTTTTTACTTCGTTCTATTGGCATGTAAGTCCAAATGATAACGTTGATATTAAAGTTACAATTTCTACAGATGGTGGAGCTAACTTTAATGACTTAATTTGGCAAGAAGATGATCAAGCTTTGTTAGATGCTAGTGGATCAGCAGATTGGGAGACTTTTACATGGACAACTGCAAGATTTAATATGAATGCTTATGTTGGTCAAAATGTAATCATCAGATTCCATTATGATGGTATTGATGGAGCTGAAACTCGTATCGATAACGTTATTGTTGAGGATTTACCAGCAAATGATATTCAATTAACTGAAGCCTTTACTCATGACATCGTTAATGCTTACGATTATTCAATTGATGTTGCTTCACAAATGCAAAATATTGTTATTGGTGCATTAGTAAAAAACATGGGATTAGCTGCTGCGACTGGTGCAACTTTAAATGTTACAATCAATGATGGTACTTCAGATGTTTACACAACTCCAGCAACTTTTGATTTAGCAACTGGTGCAATTGATACAATTTGGATTCAAACAGGTTTGGCTCCACAAACAGATAAAACTTACACAATTAGTTTTTCACTTGCAGCTGATGATGTTACTTCAAATGACAACATTTCTACTTCTTACAGTACAAGTTCTATAACTTATGCTCAAGATTTCACAACTGACGGTATTTACAGATTTGACCAAGATGATGAAACTGCAATGGGTAACATTTTTCAAATTTATAATGCTACAACTTTAAATGCAGCTTCTGTAAAATTTGAAACTGGAACAACTGCTGTATCTGCAATCATCCGTTTATCTCGTTTTAACTTTGATGACGCTAATTTCAACAGTATCCAAGCAATGGAATTCGTTGATGAGGTAGAATATACAATTCCTGCTTCTGCAATTGGTTCAGGTGCTTTCAGTAACATTAACTTTAATGCACCAGTTGCATTAGAGGCAGGATGGAATTATGTTTTAGAAGTTAGAAAAAGTGCTGGTGCTGATCGTATTTTTATTGGTGGTAGTGATAGAGGTGATGCTGATTTTTCAACTGCTTGCTACGGACCGTTTGGTACTGGAGACGCTGTAAATTACTACTCTGGATGGGGATTCTCTCCAGCAGTAAGAATGTCTTTCGTTTCTGCTCCAACAATTACTTCTTCTGATACTGACAACGCTTTGTGTTCAAATGAAACATTAACTTTAACATCTTCTGCTGCTGCAGGTAACACTTGGACTTTAGATGGTACAGTTATTCCAAATGAGGTTGGTACTACATTAACAGTTTCTGCTGCTGGTACTTACGCTGCTGTTGTTAACGGTATCGCTTCTGCACCAGTTGTTGTTTCTGCAACAAACATTGACCCAACAATTACAAACGTATTTGGTACTTTGGCTGCAACTCAAGGTGGTGGTGCAACTTATGTTTGGGTAGATTGTAACAACGGAAATTCACCAGTTGTTCCAGCTGCAACAGGACAAACATTTGCTCCAACAGTAGCGGGTAATTATGGTGTAATTATTTCTTTAAATGGTTGTACTTCAACATCTGAGTGCATTTTAGGTATCAACGAAAATGAAGCAGTATCTTCTTTCAATGTATATCCAAACCCTGCAACTGAAAATGTTGAAGTTTCTTATGCTTTGAAAAATAACTCTACAGTTAACGTAACAATCACAGATTTATCTGGAAAAGTTGTTTACGCTTATAACTTAGGAAACAAAGTTGCTGGTGCTCACGCATTAAACGTTAACACAACTACTTTCTCTAACGGAATTTATGTTGTTAACTTTGCAACTGACAATGCTGTTATTACTGAGAAATTAGTAATCAGAAAATAATTTGATCGAAACTACCAATTGGTAGCTTAAATTATAATTAATGGAAAACCACTCGTCAAAAGCGAGTGGTTTTTTTGTGTCTCAATATTTTTAAAAGCTCAAATAATTATGTATTTTTGCCTTCAACTAAAAATTAAGACATGAAAGCATACGTTTTTCCTGGTCAAGGAGC